>JABGWJ010000196.1 GCA_018645565.1 bacterium
ATTCTGTCCAATCAAATTCAGATAGAAATACAGAATCTAAATCTCTTACAGTCATTATTACATTTGATAAAAATCAACTCGTTTCAGATTTTACTTACCAAAGTTTAAAATATTAACCAATGCGACGCTTAATACGTCCTTCAACAGGACCAGGTAAACTTCGTCTTCTATCGCTTATTCTATATTTATCAAGTTATAATATAGTATTTTCGCAGAACAAACCGCCAACTGCAGTATCCAGAACTCTCCAGACTCAAAATTTTTCAGCAGACCTTAAAACGACTCTCAAAGCATCAATCAATGCTCTACAAGATTTGGATTATACAATCGATGTGCTTAATTCTGATGTTGGATTAATAACTGCGAGCAGGACAACTGAAAAAAAGAAAGCAGATGTTTCATCAGATGCTATTGAACTAGGTCCTTCATCTCAAAATAATATAGATGGTGAGATAGATGCTGAAGAAACCGCAAGACAAGAACAAGCTCAAACATGTGCCAAAATTTTTGGCTTTGCTGTTGTTGTTGTTTTCGTTGTCGTAATTATAAATGCAATCTTTGGAGATGGAGATGACGATAATGATGATGAGGAGGAGGAGGAGGATAATTCTGGCTCATCAAAGGGGTGGAGTCGATCTAGGCACACATCAAACTCAACTCATAAAACAGTAAATAATTATTATCAAGATGATACTCCAAAAGGTCCGCGTATTTATCGTTATAAAGTAACAATAAATATCGATGAGTTCGGCTCAAATAACACAAATATTCGTGTTAGCGCGAGCGGCGAATTAGAGCAGGATGGTAAAATTTTAGAATCTGGTGGAATTCACGAACAAGAATTCTTTAAAAGATTTTTTGCCTCTATGAATAAATCTATTTTCTTAGATCAGAACCTTCCTACTAATTAAAATCCCATACCTAATTTAAACTGAATCTCAGTAAATCCGTTCTCACCTTCATAAACGTCTTTTGTCATATTGTATCTAAAATTTAAATGCGAATCAACGACCAATATTTTAAACCTTAATCCAAGTTGTAGATGAACGCCACTATTATCAATCTTATTGTCTTTTAGGTAATCGATTAGCTTGTCTTCTAAACTACTTGCATCAAATTCTGCTGTCAAATCATCAGTGCTTAAAAGTTCTTTCACCATGGAAACACTCGCTCTAGGAGTTGAGCTATGCGAGTTCACTCCAACGCCAACTGATAACGCAGTCTTAGCTAGCAAGGGAATTGAGAAATCTGCGATATTTTTCTTCACAGTAATTCCAGAAGACACTCTAGCCCAACCAAAAGGGATATCTTCCATTTCAGTAACAGCATTCGAAAATGTAAAGCTATATTCGCTGTAAGCTGCATTACCTTCTAATTCTATAGCCCAACCAGCAAGATCTATAAATATGTAACCCCCCATTCCAGCCGGAAGAGCATCCATCTCAAACGACTCAATTGTAGCTAAAGTTAAACCACTCCCCTCAGTGTAAGAAGAACCCCCTAGTTTTGAACCATCTTGGATAACATTTAATCCAAAACCAACAATTCCAAAAACTGTTTTTGGTAAAGCAATTAAACTAGCGAGTAATAATATTTTCATATTTTTCATTATAATCTCCTTATGTGTAATAAATTCTATGTGCAATGTTAAATAAAGTAAATAATTAATGGAATAAATCTATTTATAGTTGTACTATCTATTTTTATCTAAATAAATTGATGCCATCTCTTAAAACATGCTTACAAAGAAAATTCTAATTTTACTGTCTCTTTTTGTCACTCTTTCCGGACAAGATACTCAGTGGCCAACAGATGCCGGGAATTCATATTCGTCAAATTTTGGAGAATATAGAGATGACCATTTTCATATGGGCCTAGATATAAGAACTAAAGGAACCATAGGTCATAAAGTTTTCGCAGTTGAAAATGGATATATATCAAAAATTATCACTAATTATTCTGGTTATGGAAAAGCTATATATCAAAAAACAATCAGTGGTAAAACCATCGTTTATGCACACTTAGATAAATTTAGTCCTATTATGGAGAGAGTAGTAAAGCTTCAGCAAGCAAAAAATAAAAGATACAGTATAAAAACAAATTTTTCATCTAATGAATTTCGATTGCAAAAAGGAGATATAATTGGTTATTCAGGAGACACAGGTTATGCATTTGGCCCAAACTTACATTTTGAAGTCAGAGATAAGTCAGATGCTGCATTAGATCCATTAAAAAATGGTTATTTAGCTCCAGACAAAATCAACCCAATAATGCAAAAAATAGCTTTAATACCACTATCAAAAGGGGCATTAGTTAATTCAAGCCCACTAGTGCAAACAATGCCATTATTTCGAGATAAAAATGGAACTTATTTATTTGCTGATACAATAAGTGTCATTGGGGACTTTGGTATAGCCATTCAAGCAGTTGATAAAAGGGAAGGATCTAAATTTAAATATCAATTCCATAAAGCTGAACTATTTATCGATAACAAACCAGTTTTTACATTGAACTATAATAGAATCCCCTATAGCCAAACAAATAATGTCAGAACACTTGTTCAATTTGAATTAAAAAAACAGAACTTAGGCGAATATCAAAAGTTATACCGCCTAACTGAGCACCCAAAAATGTCTGTCCATGGTTTAGAAAATAATGGTATTATAAGTGTCTCCCCAGGGTATCATAAAATAAGAATTTTAATAACAGATGCTGCCGGAAATACTGCTAATGCTGAGGGCGTCTTGCTCGGGACATTTCCGATGTCTATTGGTATTAAAGAAATTAGTAGAGATGATAAATATATTACTTTAGAAATGAGCCCTAAAAGGGGTGGTCTAGCAATCCGACAGGCCACAACATATAGTTTTACACCCTTTGGACTCCCAGATGAACAAGTTCTTACAGTTAGCACTCAAAAGAGAGGGAAAAAATTAGAATTACTAATACCAGCTCAAGCTTCAAAAAATAGAATTTTTCAATTCATAGCAACAAATCAAATAGGTGCGATTGCCTTACCTTTTCATTGGTCAAATTATAATTCTTTAAAAACAGTGCTAGATGTAAATCCAAAACTTGATATTGTTCATACTGAAGGAGGCATTTTTTTCCAAATTGAAATGGACCAATATGCAAAAGGAGAAGCAACTCTAAAATTATCAAACGATCATATTTTTAAATCTTACCCTGTAAACCAAATTCAACCAACAGTATTTTTATCAGATATGCTGCCTCCAAAAATCTTGGAAGATGTTAAGTATGTTGACGTAGCTCTTACGAATGAAAAACTGTCTCGGGAAACAAGGTTCAACTTTATGCCTGGTGTTGCAGAACCAAATACAAAGACGGTGATTGTATCGAAAGATATGAATTGTTCAATTCAGACTTTGCCAAATACCGTATACTCTTCGACAGCAATTTGGATTGAAAAAGTTGACAAACATGCACCTGTAAAAAATGGTTACCATTTATCGTCGGTTTATCAGTTACAACCTTTTGATAGAGTTTTAAAGAATGAGTTTCTCCTCGGTATGAAATATAGTCACAGGCTATCTGGACATACAAAAATGGGTATTTATTATTTTGATGAGAAATCAGAAAATTGGAATTATGTTAAAACTAAAAATAATCCAAGTAAAAATATACTCACCGCTAATTTAGACCAGTTCCATGCAGTTACAATAATTCAAGATCTCGTCCCTCCCCAAATATTAAACACCTACCCGGCAAGTGGAGGTCATTATGAAGGTAAAGAAATAAAAAAACTTATTATTGATATTGAAGACACAATTTCAGGTATTGAACCAAAAGAAAAATCAATATCTATAAAATTAAATGGCACAAAATTATTTTGTGCATATCAGCCTGTAAAAAAACAAATTACTTATGATTTAGATAGAGGTCTAAATGATGGAGAGCATACATTGGATATTACGATTATTGATAGGGTTGGTAATCAAACTAATCGTTTAATTTACTTTACTTGTAAATAGAATTATAAGAATGTCTAAAAATAATCTTATCCTGAAAGCTATTAAAATGAGATCAAAGGCATTTGCTCCCTATTCCAAATATAAAGTTGGTGCAGCTGTCTTAACAGATTCAGGAGAAATTTTCGGTGGATGCAATATTGAGAATAGCAGTTATAGCTTAACCTGTTGCGCTGAAAGAGTAGCGTTATTTAAGGCGTATTCTGAAGGCTTTAGGACTATTAAAGCATTATCAGTTTCAACAGAGAATGCGGGCATGCCCTGTGGAGCATGTAGACAAGTTATTTGGGATTTATGTGGCGACATACCAATCTACATTTGTGATGGGAAAAAGTTCGTTAGCGAAAGCTCTTCCAGAGCTCTACTACCACTTCCATTTGATAACACCAAATTATGATAATGAAAAATCATCTTATTGGGATATGTGGAGGCACTGCTGCAGGTAAAACGACTATAGTTTCGAAATTGATCGAACATTATAGTTCTGCCTCAACAATTCAATTAGATTCGTATTACAAAGATTTTAGTAATTTATCTTTTGAAGCTAGAAAATCAATAAATTTTGATCACCCTGACTCTTTTGATACTAAAATATTAAAAAAGCATCTAAGACTGTTACTCGAAGGAACTAAAATAGAGTCACCAAGATATAATTATAAAAAACATTGTCGAGAAAGTATTTTCAATATTATTTATCCAAATAAATTGATATTTCTAGAAGGCACTCTCATTTTTTTTTATGCGGAAATAACTAAACTAATGATGCTGAAAATTTTCATTGAAACACCTGAAGATATTCGTTTCAAAAGACGATTAAAACGAGATGTAAAAAAAAGAGGTCGATTGCCTATAGAAGTTCGTAAACAATATAATGAAAGTGTTAAACCGATGCACATGCAATATATCGAGCCTTTAAAGTCCGTAGCGGATATTATTATTTCAGGTTCCTCAGAAATAGATGCCTCAGTAGAAAAAATTATTAAAAAAATTAACTCGATTAAAATAAAGAAACTATAAAATGCATCATAAATCAATTGAAAACGGATGGATTGAAGTTATTTGCGGCAGTATGTTTTGTGGAAAAACTGAAGAACTTTTAAGAAGACTAAGACGAGCTGAGATAGCGAATCTGAAGGTAAAAGCATTTAAAGCAAAAATTGATAGTCGTTACAGTAAAGATAAAATTGTAAGTCATGATAAGAATACTATAGATTCTATTCCTCTATCATATTCAAGTGATTTGTTTGATTTAGGTAATCAATACGACGTTGTAGGTATTGATGAAGCACAATTTTTTGATGATGACTTAGTAACTGTTTGTAAAAATCTTGCAAAAAATAATACAAGAGTCATTATTGCCGGCCTGGACAAGGATTATAAAGGATTACCTTTTGGTCCAATGCCATTAATAATGTGCGAAGCTGATTATCTAGATAAATTGTCAGCCATATGTATGAAATGTGGAAAAGATGCATCACATACTCAAAGAACTACAACCCAAACTGAGCAGATCTTAATAGGCGAAGCGGATGCATACGAAGCACGTTGTAGAGGTTGTTTTAATTTAGATAAAAATAAGTAATGCAAGAATATACTGGAATTTTAGGAGTTTTAGTTTTA
>JABGWJ010000197.1 GCA_018645565.1 bacterium
CATGTGCCTCAGTATTCGTGAAAAAAGCCAAGTACTAAAACGTTGTCTGTAAAATATGACGGCCCAATTAATTCGCTAAAGGTATCAGAATCAGGATTTATATCTTCCAAAGTAAAATCGTTCTGACTAAAGAGATTTGCAGAAAATATAATTAAATAAAAAGAAATTATATATGCTCTTAAAACGTTATGAGTAGATAACATGATTTTCAAAATTCAAATTATTATAAATGGTTAACACTGAGCCTATTTTTCTTTCGATAAAATGATTGGTTTATAACCACCCTCTTTTTTAAACCACAATATCATAAAAGAAAAACCTAATGCCATGATTATCGGAAGGCAGGCAGCTATTCGAAGTGTTTTTCGCCCTGTTTGAGGTAAAATATTATTGATACTTGAGATTTCTCTAATTGTAAGTTCTGGTTGTTTTAAAAAAGCATTTGTTTTTATAGATGTATATGGAATGCCAAATAGATTAGCATCATCAATTATCGGTTTGTTTTCAAATAATCTATTTTCGATTTTTATTTTTTGGACTAATTCAAGATTGACTTCCATTATCCCTTTGGCATTATAGTGATCTTGGACAGCTCCTAAAAAAGGAAAACCGAAGATACCTACAGTAAGAAGTCCAATAGCAGATACTGTATTTAAAGTAAGTGCGCCCCCTTTTGGAAATCTTTCTGCAACGAATCCCAACACAGAAGGCCAATAAAATGTTTGGCCAACAGCATAAATAATAAACGCTACCAAAATAACGATTCCACTAGCATAAGAAAGTGCAAAAAGACCTATAATTGAAAAAATTGAACTTATGAGCAACAATCCTAGTGGGCCCATATACTTTAAGGGTATTCCAGCAAAAAAGCGAAGCGTCATCATAATAAATGCAGAAAAAACAAGTGCCCATCCAGCATATTCACCCATAGTCGGTTTCATAAGATTTTGAATCCAGCCATCTGTTGCAATTTCAGCAGTAGCAAGTGGAATCATAAGTAAACAAATAAAGAAAAACATCAATTTTCCTTTTGATTTTATTATAAACCCAAACAAAAATCCGGTAGAAACACCAACTCCTAACGATATAATGAGGCGCGTATAAGAGCCACCAAACCCACCGTTAAAAAGGTTCAACTGTGAGAAAAATTCATACCCGATGAATGTTATAGCCAAAGCTGCACCGAGGCCACCAAATTCACGAAACATTTCTGAAATTGGTATATTATTTTCAACTCGTTCATCAACAGGAAATTTCTTACATATTAAAAACATAATCGCATAGGCTGTAGTCGGAATCAACATAAATAACCAGGCTGGCTTTGACTTTAACCATGTTAATGGAACCGTAGAATCTCCCATGAAAAATAATAAAAAGATAGTTCCCCCAAAAACAATCCCAGCTGGCCATGACGCGTGAAGAATATTCATAGCTTTCGTTTTTTCGTCTCTAAAAACGGATATACAAAGAGGGTTTATTACAGCTTCCACAATTCCGTGACCTACACCGGCAAAAAAACATGCCCACCACATACCATCATAGCTATTAACGAAATATGTTAGGACTACAGAAAGAATTTGAAAGAAAGAAGCAGTAAGAATGGAACGTTTGTAACCTACTTTATCGACGACAAGACTAAATAGAATCATCATGATTGCAATTGGCCATAAACCAGCACCTAATAGTACACCTACTTGACCGTCGGATATCCCAAATTCTGCACCCCAAACTGCAGGAACCATAGCTCTAAAGACAAAGCCAACTCCAGCAGCCATAAGTGCTAAAAAGCTAGCTGAGAGAAGTATTAATTTTTCATTTTTTGTGAAAGTCATTTCTGAATGTACATATAATTAATACAAAATATATCAGCTGATATAAACAGAAAAAATAGAGAACAAGAAAGTCTAATTTTTAGCACTAAACCCATCTTCAAGACTAAAATACTTAGAACAAAACCCTTTGACGGTCTTATTATCATTGCTTTTGCAATACACCTGCAAATATATATTATCAACTAGCCACAATGAAAATTTATCCAAATCACCTTCTTCTCTTTGTACTTTTATTTGTTTAACGTATTCTTTATTTAAAGCAATTTGATTGAGTTTTGCCCATTCACGAAAAACAATCTCAATAAATTCAATCTGACTCCACCCTTCATCTAAAATTTCTTTGATCCTATTAAGACCAATATCTTTATAATTATTTTCATTCATTTTAAAAACTTATCGTATTTATACAGGTGCTTATTTAATACATGGTTAAACAGAATTTAGATTATCGAAAGTTAAACCTTTCTTGTTCTTCTTCGCTGTTATTAAAAATTTCCAAAATATTA
>JABGWJ010000034.1 GCA_018645565.1 bacterium
ATAGGCAAGTAATAATGAACCAAGCGTTCCAAAAGTAAGAAAAATTGCTTGAACTGCTATTCCGGGGTATTGCATTTCAAAAACTCTAGAAATAAAACCAAGAAATAAGCCCTGCATGATAGCATAAATAGGAACAGTTATATATGCAATTGTTGGTTTAAAAATAGTAACAAATGCTAAGATCAGGCCCACGATAGAACCTATTATTGCCAAACCAGACAATTCTGGGTTCGACCAAGTAAATGAAGCGCCAAAAATCAATAGCAGAAGGGACAATCCAGTCTTGTTAACGACACCATTGATTGTCATTGCCCTTTCATTAGAAATTGAATCAGCCATTGATTTTTTAAAAGTTTCTGACTGCAATGCTGGGTTAGCAGTCCTCATTGATAAATGTCTACTCATTTTCTTTTGTCTCCTCTATTCTTATCCATGGTTTTTTATTGCCTTTATTCTTTGTTGAAATTTTTAATAAACTAGCTAATGCTAATATTATTATTGGTAACCATAGGTAAAAAATAAAATCCATTATTAATATTATAAAATAAAATCCATTTAATTTAAACCTTATACATATAATTATAAAAACAACAATATTGTAGATAAAAAAACGGAAGTAATAACAAATATTTTGTAGGGCTTTTCCGGGATTTTTTTAACAATCCATACTCCGATTAATGCACCAACTAAAATTAAAGGAAACAACATTATATCGAACATAAAAGTGTCGAGATTTATTGTTTTCCAAAAGATAATGTGAAATGGAACTTTTATAATATTTACAAATAGAAAAAACCAAGCAGCAGTGCCAATAAATTTATTTTTCTCAAAGCCCATCGATAAAAAATATATTGACATAATTGGACCAGCAGCATTTCCAACCATTGTGATAAATCCGCCTAAGAACCCTATCAGTATCGACAATGATTTATTTCTTTTGACATCTATTTTTATGAGGGTCATTAAAGCACCTGAAATTATTATGGCACCAAGCAATATCTGAAAATGTATGTTTGAGATTTTATCTCCAATGTAAACACCAATTAAAATACCCACTAGAGCACTAGGCATTAGTTGTATAATTTTTTTTAATTCAGCATGTCTGTGATAATACCAGACTCCAAAAAAATCTGCCATTATAAGCAAAAGTAATAAAATGCCAGTCGAAGCTTTTGGTCCAAATATATTGGCAAGGATAGGCACAACAACCATCCCAAGTCCACCTAATCCTGTTTTTGCCATTCCAACACCAATCGCACACAAAGCTATTAGTAAAAGCTCAAAAGACGTTAAACCCAAAGAATTGTAAATAGTTAAAATAAGAACTACCTGTCTATATGATGAATCAAATTAGTTTTTAAGAAATCAATTAGTGGAATGATGATTTGTGAAAAATCATTTCTTTTATAATCATGATATAAAATATAGTGAAGGAATATTAAGTGTACACTATTTAATAAAAAAGCTTACAGAAAGATTTGCCCCTCCATATTTTAGAACACAAGAAGGAAGTAGAATACTCTACTCATTGATTAGAGGGGCAACAGAAAACGACAGAAGGAGTATTTCTATCATGACTGATATCTTATAACTTTAAAAAAACAAATCTAATTTTAAGTATTAATTATTAAAACTTTAAATTTTTAATATTTAATACAATAATAAATTAATATTTAATTAATAATATTGTCAATAACATATTATTTAATTTCTTAATTAAATAAAATAAATTTATTAAATTAATACTATTCTTTTAGTTAAAAACTGTCTAAAACGAAAAATTAAAATTTTATGAAAAACATTTTAATTCTTTTTTACCTTTTATTCGCCGCATTATATGGCCAATGAGCTCTTTGAGGAAACCCCTCGCTTCCAGGTGGCAGCTCAGATAAAGGATTAGGTGCAAATAAAGATGAGATTTTTTACTCACTTACACAAAGCACTCAATACATAGATTGGTGGCATGCTCCTGTTCCTGGAGAAAATTTTGAGCATAAAGGAAATTTAATAACATCAATAATTAGACCAGGGCTCATTTATGGTTTAAACAATAAAGTTAATTTGTCTATAAGTACCGCATTAGGCCTAAGGACAATGAATTTTGATAAAGACAACGAGTCAGTTCATCACCGTGATGAGCACTCTGCTAGTGATTTTGATAATGCTAAAGGAGGTATTTTAGGAGATTCTAGAATTATACTAAGATATTTACTCAAAAATACTGGGGCAGGCGATGGATACAGAATTATTTTAGGTAGCGGAATTACGCTTCCATCAAAAAACAATCTCACAAAAAGCCCATTTTTAAAAAGTAATGAAGCATTCATCCCGCATAGACACTTTAGTATGAGCAATGGTACTTATAACATAATATCTGATATTCAGTTTTATTATAAACGCTCTGCTAATCCTGTATTTTTTGGTGGGAATTTTTCTATTGAAAAACCTATCAATGAAAATGAATATTTTTATATGCCTCGAACATCTTTGAAAGCAGTCTTTTCAACTATTTACAAAAGATTCGATAAGCTAGACGGATCACTTGATTTAAGTTTAGGAGTAGAATCGTTATCCAAGGAATATTGGAATGGTATTCCTAGTCCTAATTCATCTGCTTTAATCGTAACTCCATCTTTAGGCTATCTATTTAGCACAAGGAAAGGAGTATTAAGTATTAGTTTGCAAAAACCTGCGTTTATGAAAGGGTCATTTAATATAAATGAAGGTGACCTTGAACAAAGTACTGGGGTATGGCAAATGGTTTTATCTTTTCGCTCAATGGCGACAAAAATAGTTAATTAAACCAAACAGCCGCACCCTTACCCCTTAATTTATTGCCTAAATAAGCTTCAATGCCTAGTGAATCAACCCGAGAAGGTATGGGATTATATTTTTTGTAAATGTCCGGCCTTAATTTTTTACCATAATACTTAGCATATTTA
This sequence comes from bacterium, assembly GCA_018645565.1. Classification (GTDB taxonomy): domain Bacteria; phylum Fidelibacterota; class Marinisomatia; order Marinisomatales; family UBA1611; genus TMED80. The sequence goes on from JABGWJ010000034.1 coordinate 2,943, forward strand.
TTGGATTTATAGCCCTCTTTGTGTTGATCAAACCTTAATTCTGGAGTCCTTGTCGATTGACCAACATAAAAACATCCGTTCCCTTTTATATAATTCGGATTCTTGGCTCTAAACTTTCTGAGATTTGCTACCTCAGGTTCTAGCTCTATTACATAAACGTAATATTTTGCCATGGAGGTTTAAAACAGTGTCAATTTAAAAACCTGTTCAAATATAAATTTTTATTTTAAATAGATTGTGCGTAAGCATGTAAAAATATAATTAGCCCTATTGAAAGCATCGTAATTGCAGGGACTACATCTTTGATATGGTTTTTTACTTTTATATGAGTTGCTACGGCACCTAGCATCAATATAATTATCCCCAGAGATCCAATAACAACCAAATTATTATCATCAAACTGCAACATTACAGTAAAAGATATTTTTATAATACCTATGAAATCTCTAA
>JABGWJ010000198.1 GCA_018645565.1 bacterium
AAATGAAAGAAATATTTCTGTCTATCTTAAACCTAAAATAATTATTCTTTCTGAACTCAATGTTCTAGGTCAAAATGAAAAGGGTGTCTTTAACGAATTTGAAACAAAAAACATGATGAATAATATTGCAGTGAAAGATGCTTCTTTTAGAACCTACGAAGACATTGGTGATATTCTGATGAATGAAGAGTCCGTACTTATTAATGAAAGTTCTAGAGGAGAAAAAACAATTTCAATACGTGGTGCGAGACAAGAAGAAATGGCTTTTATGTATGATGGTGTACCCATTAATAATGAAGGTCGGAAATCGTTAGACCTTTCTCTGTTTTATGCTGGTGGTTTAGAAGAAGTTGAAGTTGTTAAAGGTAATCATGAAAGTGCTCTTGGGTCATCAGGTACTATTAATTTTGTTCCAAGTGTTTTTTATGCAAATAGTTTTAGTTTTTTTCAACGCTTTGGAACTTATAACACTGGGAACTATAATAGTTCTGCAAGCATTGGAAATAAGTATTTATTTCTTCAAGCAGGTGGAGGTAAAGCAGAATCGAGTCAGTTTTATAAAAATGCGGATAATCCTGATATCTTTCGACAATCCTCAAGCATCTTTATCAACTCGGGACTAAAAATTTTTTCAAATATAGAATTAAAAATTTCTCATTTAAACAATGAAAGAAAATTTGAGGATTATTATTTATCTGAGTCTGCTGGTTCTTCTTATAAAATAAATACATTAAAAATTGAAACCAATAAGGGCAGATACGGGAATCTTGACTTGTATATTTCAGATCAAATAATAAATGGAGACGAGATTATATCTGGAAACAAGTTATCACTCATTGACCATAAAATCCTTAATGGTTTTAAGTATAGAAAAAAATTAAATAAAGGATATATAATTTTTAATGGTGATAGATCATATATAAATGCAGACTGGAAAACTAATGCAGATAATATTAATCTACGAAGAGAGAAGTTTTCTTTTTCCACAGCAATAGGTATTTCACAAAAAAAGACGCATAAAGGGTTTCAGATAAAAGATTTTACGCTAAGCTTAAATTCTAATAATGTTGTAGATAAAAATAATAGTGAAAGTAATTTATTGGACAATGTAAAATGGCAAGATAGTGGTGCAAACTTCTTTTTCTCAGCTTGGGATCATCTAGATAATGCTATCGTATATCTATATGCAAACTTAGGAAGCAACTTTCGAATTCCAGGTATTTATGAAAGATATGCTTACGCGTTTCGACCATCCATATTTAATAATAATTCACTATTAATAGAAAGTAAGCTTATGAAAGAATTTGGATTAAAAATTAACTCCCTTGTAAAACAAAATGCTCCAAATTTCACTTCATCAATTTCATATTTTAATTATAGCTATAAAAACAAAATTAAAACTATACAGTATAGTGGTTCATCTTTGCAATTTCCTCTTAATGATGGCGATGCTTCTATCTCTGGAATTGATATTAAAACAGAAGTGTTCACAATTAAAAAGATTCTTGGGTTTCGGTCTATCTATTCCGTTTATGATTATTCTGACCAGCTATCTTTTTCAATGCAGCCATTAAGTATTTTACGAAATAATATTTTATTTAAGTTGGGTTCTTTTCAAGCAAAAATAACCTTGAAAAAAGAAGGCAGACGCGTGCTTTCAACTATAAACAGCCTTGGTGAATTAGAAAATAATTATTTATCGGATTATCAGGCGATAGATGCTCATATCTCTTACGTTTTTAGCATAGGAGACTACAAAGCAAATGTTGCAATTTTTGGACAGAATTTAAATGATAGATCGCAAGTACTACAGGGTATTTCAATTTTTGATAAAAGAGTTTTTATTAGCGTAGGGTTTCAATGGCGATGAATAAGTATTTAATATTTTTTATTTTAATTCTTTTTTCTAGCTGTACATCTAATCCTTTTTGGGAAGATAGTGCCTCTAAAAAAATAAATATACAAGGTTATATAGATACCCAAAGTGGTGTTTCTGATGTGCCTGCATTCGTTTTTGTTGAGAATCTAAATATTTCAACATATACAGATACTTCTGGTTTCTTTTCAATTGATTTTCCAAGCTTAGAAATGGAAGATGGTGTTTTTAGTGGTGCTGTAAAAGTGTACTATTATATTCATAATTATAAGATTGCTTACTCGACCTTGTATATAACCAATGGGAGGTTAACAAGTGAGCAGATAGACTTTGATGAAAACGGGGTACTTATTAACATTATAAGTTTAAAAGAGCTTGCTTCTTTTGATTTATCAATTGATAATATTTGGGATAGGACAAATGGAGATACATTAAAATTAAGTTTAACGATTAACTCAAAAAATCACCCTTTCAGCTATTTTTCTTATGTGGATATCCAATCCAATCCTCGTCAATATATACCTTCTGGAGTTTTGTTAAAATCAAAAACGAGCCAAGCAGTTTATTATGATAAAAACAATACTGATTTTTTACAAAAAACTGATGTTTCATTAAATGAAACTAAGATTCTTGATTTTAAAGTAGCGCCTAATGATTTTTTCCCTTTTATTGTTGATGATTATATACTTCTGGAGCAACAATTAGTACAAAGTGGGGAACACGAAGTCTTGCCGTATATCCATATAATTCAGGATGATATTCCAGGTGAACTATTTGAGAGTATAGGTATTCAAAATGCAGCTATTATTGGAGAAAGTTATTTAAAAATGCCTATCGAGATAATGAAAAAAACTCTATTAATTCAATAGAATTTAAATTATCGTAAATAATCTATTCTTTCTAACAAAGGAATTGCCATAACTTATACCTCTAAATTTTTAATAAATGGAGATAAAATGGCAGGAAATGTGATTGAGTATAGTGATCAGAATTTTGATTCAGATGTTTTAGGGTCAGATACCCCCGTTCTAATTGATTTTTGGGCGGTTTGGTGTGGTCCGTGTAAGGCTATTGCTCCAATAGTTGAAGAAATAGCAAGTGATTACGACGGCAAAGTAAAAGTAGGTAAGATGGATGTAGATAATAACAATCAAGTTGCGATGAAATATGGTATTCGCAGTATCCCTACTCTTTTGCTTTTTAAAGGTGGTGAAGTCGTAGATCAAGTAATAGGAAACGTAGGAAAAGATAGTATAGAGAGCATGCTTGAAAAAGCGCTCTAGAATGCTAATTAAATAACAATTCATGCATAAACAAGTTATCGTTATAGGTTCTGGACCGGCTGGTTTGACAGCCGCGGTCTACGCCGCAAGGGCAAATTTAGAGCCTCTAGTTTTTGAAGGTTCCCAACCAGGTGGTCAACTTACCATTACTACAGATGTAGAAAATTTCCCTGGTTTTCCAGATGGAATCATGGGGCCTGAGCTTATGGATCATATGAGAAAACAGGCTGTTCGTTTTGGTGCTAAATGTGAGTATAAAACAGTGACTAAAACCGATTTTTCTGAAAGCCCATTCAAAGTCTGGGTGAAAGATCAAAAATACACAGCTGATACGATTATTATATCGACTGGTGCATCTGCACGCTTATTAGGCCTAGATTCTGAAAAAGAACTAATGGGTTATGGTGTTTCGGCTTGTGCAACTTGCGATGGTTTCTTTTTTAAAGAAAAAGAAGTTATGGTGGTCGGTGGAGGTGATTCAGCAGCAGAGGAAGCAATATTTTTGACAAAATTTGCTTCTAAAGTGACAATCGTCCATAGAAGAGATGAATTAAGAGCCTCTAAAATTATGCGTGAAAGAGTATTAAATAATGATAGCATAGAAATTATGTGGAATAGTGCTGTTGAAGATATTCATGGCACAAAAGAAACTGGCGTAACTGGAATTAAAGTTAAAGATACGTTATCTGGAGAAATAAGAGATGTTAACTGTGACGGTATTTTTATGGCAATTGGTCATGTACCAAATACAGGCATTTTTAAAGGTCAGATTGACCTTGATGAGAAAGGGTATATTAGTACCCAGCCAGATACGACAAATACGAATGTATCAGGTGTATTTGCTTGTGGAGATGTGCAAGATCAAGTATATCGACAAGCAATTACTGCTGCTGGAACAGGATGTATGTCAGCAATTGATGCCGAGCGCTGGTTAGAAAATCATTAATAATTAGCATTACGTACCTTTCTCTAAACTTCATTTGTTCGGAGGTATATAATGAATGAGACAAAAAGATTGATTTTTAAAGTCGATCGCTTAAAAAAGAACTATGGGTCGCTTGAAGCGATCAATGTTAAAAAGCTTGAAATACATCCTGGTACCATCTATGCGTTAGTTGGTCCCCCAGGCTCTGGTAAAACCACTCTTCTAGATATATTATCTGGCTCACAAAAGCAATCTTCTGGTGAGCTTTATTTTGAGAATTCTACATACAGAACTAACTGGTTTGGGAAGGTCTTAAAAGACGAAGAAATTTTCTACAACTATGGTTTTGATGATTATGGTACTAGGACTTCTGTTGGAAAGATTATAAATAAAATGTACGGTAAGAAATCAAATACAATTATGAAAAGGCATTTTAATAGTCCTAGGTTTAAGCACCTTTGGGATCGATCAGTCTCATCGCTTACAAAAGGAGAACTTCATTGGGTTGGAATGGTTCTTTCACTCGAAAGTGATCCAAGAGTGTTATTGATTGACGAATATGGTGTTCATATCACAAACGAAATGGAACAGGAGTTTAGAACACAGCTTAGAAGAATGAATAGGACTCTGGGTACTACTATTATCCTTAGCTCACCAAATGAAGCTCTAGTTAAAAATTTCGCTTCTGTTCTTATATTTATGGATAATGGTCATATTTCAAAAATTCGATCTAAGTCAAACCAGATTGGTGGTCCTAGAAGACCTGGCAGAAGAGGCCATTTCAATCATAAAAAGAAGAATGCTAAGGCTAGAGGCCCAAATAATAAACCTTCAAATAATAAGCAAAGTGGTCAGTCAGATCAAAACTCTGGAAATCAGTCTAGAGGGTCAAGCAATAAATCTTCAGGTAATAGGCAAGGCAGTCAACTAAGTCGAGGATCTGATAACCAGTCAAAAGGTTCAACCAGTAAACATGCAATTAGTAAACAAAAGTCTCAATCAAACAACAGTCTTGAAAACAAATCAATAGATACTCATAATCGTAATCTTGAAACACCCCCGACTCCAAATCCGGTTTCACCGAGTCCTAATTCGGGCAATAAATCTGTTAGTTTAGATGTTCAAAACTCTGAAGCTAAAGGTAGTGGCTCAAAAAGTAAGCCTCCCATACCGCCAGAGACACCGAAACCTTCGAATTCAGAAACTACTAAACGAAAGAATAAATCTAATAGTGAGAATGTCCAAACATCAATAAACGAAGATGCTGTTTCAAAAAGAAGTCAATCTCAAAGCAAGGAACAAACTGAAAAAAGTTAATGCAAATTGATATAAACAGGCTCTCTAGAGAATATGCTGAAAAAAATATTCTTGTTATTGGGGATATTATTTTAGACGCATATATCTACGGAAAAGTAGATAGAATATCGCAAGAGGCGCCAGTTCCAATAGTTGCTATTGATCGAAAAAAATTCAAGCCAGGAGGCGCTGCTAATGTAGCATTAAATTTATCAGGTCTTGGTGCGAATGTTCAGCTCCTGGGTGTTACTGGTGATGATAGTAATGCTGAAGAATTGCAAAATTGTTTTCAAGAATCTGAAAATATCCAATTGCACCTAGTTAAAGATAAAAGTCGACCTACCATTGTAAAAACTCGTATCATTGCTGATGGAAAGCAAGTTTTTCGCCTAGATGAGGAAATTACAAGTGAAATTAGTTCGTTATTGATTGAAGAATTAATAAAAGTTTTTAATGAGAGCTGCAAAGATATTGATGGTATCATAATTGAAGACTATAATAAGGGTGCTTTGCCGAAAGAAATAATTTCTCACATCATTAATCATTCGTCTGAACATGAAATACCGGTTTATGTGGATCCCAAATATGATAACTATGAATGTTTTAAAGGTGTCAGGCTATTTAAACCTAACTTAATAGAGTATAATGCAATTGTAAGGAACAAGCAGTTTGGTAGTCTACCAAATTCTGGATTTAAGTTTAAAGAATTTATCGAGTCCGATATTCTACTTCTTACTATGGGAGCTGATGGAATGTCTTTGTATCATAATAATCAACATAATCAAATTCCTACGAAAGCTCGAAATGTTTATGATGTCTCTGGTGCTGGTGATACCGTTATTGCTACCTTTGCTATAAACGATCTTTGTGGCCTCGATCCGCTTGAATCATCTACAATTGCAAATTTAGCTGCCGGAAGAGTTTGTGAAGAGATAGGTGTTTTTCCTATCAGTGTAGATTCATTGAAAGAGATTTTTTCTCATCATTATAATATGGATTAATAAATGGCTACAAATAAGAGGAGTTGTTATCATATAGGCCTATATTTCTTTTTATTTTTTGCTATCTCTTTTTCTCAACCTAGTGCTCGTTACAGGCCTTTTGACTGGTTGCTTTTTAAAGAACCTGGTAGAATCAATTCATTATCAGAGGGTTTTGAATTCCTTTATGTGGGCACTAGTCATGGAGGTATTTATCGTTACAATTTGTATAGTAATCAATATGACTTCCCGATTACTTCGGCTCAAGGATTAAAAAATAATAATATCAGTAGTGTTCATTTTGATCAAAATACGGGTATCCTATGGGCTGGATCTGTAGGCGGGCTTCAGTATTCATATACAAGAGAAGGCGACTGGAGGTATGTTGATTTTGTAGATATAGGTCTAAGGAATAATGATAGAATTAGTCAGCTTGGGAATTCTGAAAATTATGTTTGGGCAAAAGCTAATGCTGTTTACGTTAAATTAGATAAATCTTCAGGCATACTAGCTGGCATATATCCAAGGCCAGATGAAATAAATATTTCTTGGAGCAGTACAAATTATTATGAGCAAACTGACATCGCTACCATTATGAATGATTATGCTCTGATGTCTGGTTGGATGGCGTCTAGCTCGAAACTAATAGACGGCTATGGTAGATACATAGATATTACGAGTGGTTTAATTGGAAAACATAATGATGTCTGGATAGGAACTTCTGACGGAACACTTTTTCAAGGAGATAAAACAATGGAAGCAATCTTTCCAACCGAGTTTGGTATTAGGGGCTCCAACATAAACGCACTGTTTCAAAATGAAAATAATCTTTGGATAGGTTCAAAAAGTTATGATATTGGTAGGGGTGTGACGAGATTGAACACCAGAAATTTTCAGACTGACCATTATGATTTTGATATTACAGTTAATATGAATCTTACAGAAGTTCATTCGTTCTATGATTCTGAAAACACTCTTTGGGTTGGAGGTAATAGTGTCGTTTTGGTTTTTGATAAGCCAGATAATTTCTGGCGTACATTAGGTGAAGATAGAGGCATACCAAATAGTGATATAACCTCTATGGTAGGTGACTCTAATTATGTCTGGATTGGTTCGTATTATGGTATAAGACAAATTGATAAAAAGTCTAACAGAGAAGAGCCAATGGGTTTTGAATATCTTTTTTATAATCATCCTGTAAATGATTTATTATTAAACGATTTCGGTGTCTGGATTGCTTCTAGGACTGGAATATATCTGTACGATAAAAATAACCCACAGATTATGAATGCGCTTTCAATTGGTGACTCTTATTTAGATTTTCCTGTTTCTCGTGTTACTTCTATATTCCAAGACAATCAATTATTGTATTTTGCCACGAATATTGGAGTGGTGAGTTTCAATATTGAAGAAAAATTTTGGGATATGGTTATTCCAGCTTCTAATTATAAAGGACTTGATGTCTCTGATCTTCTTGTAGTTGGTAAATTTTGTTTTATTGGAACAAATCAGGGTATGTTTAGAATAAATTTAAAATCAAAAAGAACTAGAGAGTATAACTTTGACTTCATTGGGTCAGTTAATTCCATAGAAAAAATTGGCAAATATGTTTGGATGGGAACAAGTGAGGGTCTAATTAGGTTTAAATGGAGAAAAGACTTATGATGAAAAGAATATTACCAAGCATAATTACAGCTCTTATTATATGCAGTTTTATTTTTGGACAGCGTTCAAAAAGAAATAAGTCTTTAAGTAATGTAGGGAGTTATAGTTTATTAGAATTTTCTAGAGCTATCTCAAAAGACTCAATTCTTGTGACAGCATTTGTAGACATCCCTTTTCGAAGTCTTCAATTTATAAAAAAAAATAAC
>JABGWJ010000199.1 GCA_018645565.1 bacterium
AGTGTGAAATCAGGTGCTTTCTCATTTACTTCTATCATATTTTTTTCCTTTATGTGTTAAAAATGTTATTTGATATTACCCCTATTGATAAAAAATATTTATAAAAAATGAAATAAATTTAGTAAGTAGTAATGATTCCTATTTATATTTTATTATGAGATTTAGCTACCAAAGAGAAGTTATTAAAAATATTGTTTGCTCAACTAAGTCACATCCAAATGCTGACTGGGTATTTAACGAGGCTAAAAAGAAAATTAAGAATATTAGTTTGGGAACAGTTTATAGAAATTTAAAAATCTTAGAAAGCAATGGTACTATTAAATCCTTTCATGATAGTAGTCAAGTTAGATATGATGGTAATGTTGAAGATCATCATCACCTCAAATGTATTGAGTGCGGTATATTAATAGATACTGATATCAAATCAGATTATGACAGAGAAAAAATAATCAAGAACTATGAATTTGAACCTAATGACATAGAATTTTTTATAATTGGAAAATGTAAAAAACACAAAACACAAACAACTAAAAAAAACAAGGAGTTATAAATGGCTTTAGTAGATAAAAAAATCAAGCCCTTTGAATTAAACGCATTCAAACCAGGAGAAGATGATTTCGTAACAGTTTCAAGCGATGATATTTCAGGAAGCTGGGCAGTATTTTTCTTTTACCCTGCAGATTTCACTTTTGTATGCCCAACCGAATTAGGAGACTTAGCAGATCATCATGATGAGTTTCAAAAACTTGGTGTAAACATATACTCTGTATCAACTGATACACATTGGACTCATAAAGCGTGGCATAAGTCATCTGATGTTGTCTCTAAAGTTCAGTATACAATGATTAGTGATGATCAATTCAAACTTTCAAAGCAATTTAAGGTTTTACGTAAAGGCGAAGGCCGTTCGGACAGAGGAACTTTCATTGTTGATCCGAATGGTGTAATTCAAGCATATGAAATTACTGCAGAAGGTATTGGAAGAGATGCGAAGGATCTTTTGCGTAAAGTAAAAGCGGCACAATATGTTCACAATAATCCTGATGAAGTTTGTCCTGCAAAGTGGCAAGAAGGAGAGGCTACGCTTACACCTTCTTTAGACCTGTCAGGAAAAATATAAACAGGCTTTACGATGAAGTTAGGTAGTGATTTACTAAAGTCGTTAACTGCTTATACAGCTAATCTGAAGGGCGATATTAAAATCGTCCTTCAGAAAGGTGATCATGAAAAAAGAGATGAATTACGAACATTTTTAAGTGATGTTTGTAGTGTCTCAAAAAAATTATATCTTGAAGATTTAGATTTAGGATCAAGGCATAGAAGTCCACTTTCTTTTACTTTATTTTTAAATGAAGTTGATACTGGTATTACTTTCACAGGTATACCTGGAGGCCAAGAGTTTAATTCATTTGTGCTGGCTATTCTGCAAATAGGCGGGTCTGATTTAAAATTAGATGATAATGTTAAGTCGATGATAAAAAGTGTCACTCAAAAATTAATTTTTGAAGTTTTTATTAGCTTAGATTGTCATATCTGTCCTGAGGTTGTTCAATCATTAAACAAGTTTGCAACTTTAAGCGAAAATATTAATTGTGAAATGATTGATGGGGGGCTCTTTCCTGACGTCATTGCGGAAAAAGATATTCAGGGAGTCCCAACTATTTTTCTAAATGGTGAATTTTTTTCTTCTGGGAAAGCAGAAATATCAAAAATTATATCAAAACTGGAAAAATACTTTGATGACTCAGATCGAGAAAAACAAAAAGAATTAGAGTTGCAGGACTCTGTTGTTATCGGTGGTGGACCTGCCGGAATTAGTGCCTCAATCTATTTAGCAAGGAAAGGTTTAAAAGTAGCTCTAGTAACAGAAAATATTGGAGGCCAAGTGAAAGAAACATTGGGAATTGAAAATATGATTTCGGTTTCTGAGACCTCTGGAAAAAAATTGACTGGTGACATGCATAGTCACTTAAATGATTACAATATTCAAGTTAAAGAGCACTTCAAAGTTAATGAAATTAAGAAAGGGACTTTCAAAACAGTCGTATTATCATCAGGTGAAAAAATTAAAACAAAAACCATAGTCGTTGCGACAGGAGCTAGGTGGCGCGAACTGGGTGTACCTGGTGAGAAAGAAAATTTAGGCAATGGTGTAGCTTATTGCCCGCATTGTGATGGTCCATTTTTTAAAGGAAAAGATGTTGCGGTTGTTGGAGGTGGAAACTCTGGAATTGAGGCAGCACTTGATTTATCGGGTATAGTGAATAAAGTATCCGTTTTGGAATTTATGCCAGATCTTAAAGCGGATAATATTCTTGTTGAAAAAGCTGTTTCTAAGCATAACATAAGTATCTTTAAAAACGCTCAAGTTAAGCTTATTACCTCTGAAAATGGTAAAGTCAATGGACTAAATTATGTTGAAAGAAATACTTCTAAGGAAAAAACAATCAAACTTGATGGAATTTTTGTACAAATTGGTTTGATACCTAATTCTCAGTTTTTAAATGGAGTGGTAGATCTAAATAAGCATGGGGAAATTATCGTAAACGAAAATGGTGAAACTTCTGAAAAAGGTATTTTTGCTTGCGGTGATGTGACAACAGTTCCATATAAACAAATTATTATTTCTATGGGCGAAGGAGCAAAAACAGCATTAAGTGTTGCTGACCACCTTATGATGACTGAAGATTACAATACAGATTTTGATATAGTAAAATCTGCATAATTAATCTTAAAGCACTTTATTTTTTAAAAAAATATTTTCAGAGCAATTAGATTCATTTATACTAATGCACTAGATTTTAGTGCTTTTTATTAAATAGGTGGTGTAATGAAAGTATATATTAGTGCTGATATGGAAGGTGTTACTGGTGTTTCACATTGGGATGAAGTGGATCACGCTAAACCTCAATATTCTTATTTTCAGAAACAGATGTCTAAAGAAGTTGCGGCAGCTTGCGAAGGTGCAAATGCTGCAGGCGCTAAACATATTTATGTTAAAGATGCGCATTATTCTGCCAGAAATATTATTCCTTCTTATTTACCAGAAAATGTAAAAATAATTAGAGGTTGGAGCGGCCACCCCTACTCAATGGTCCAAGGACTTAATAATGATTTTGATGCTTTAATGATGGTTGGTTATCATTCTAGGGCTGGTAGTTCTGGTAACCCATTAGCTCACACCATGTCTAGTGCTAAAATTGATGAAATAATACTAAACGATAAACCCGCATCAGAATTATTATTGCATGGAACCATTGCCTCAAAATATCAGGTGCCCTTAGTGTTCGTCTCTGGAGACTTTGGTATTTGCAAAGAGGCCAGATTAATAAATCCTTTAACGATTACACATAGTGCAATGCAAGGTATCGGAAATTCCACAATTAGTATTCAGCCGGAGCTTTCAAGGTTAAAAATAAAAAAGAAAGCAGAAAAATCATTGAGCCTTGATTTAAAATTATGTACTTGGGCTCACCCAAAGAAATTCAAATTAGAATTAAAATATATGAAACATGTAGATGCTTATAAAGCTGCCCAATATCCTGGAGCAATGATGCTAAGTCCAAAGCGCATTGTTTTTGAGAATCAAGATTATGATAATATTATGCGATTTGTTTTGTTCTGTGTTTAAATGAGTAAGTGGATTATAGAAAAATCTGCAGTGATGGAATGCTCTGTTTATGATGAAGATTTAAACTTTCCTTTGAGGAATGTTTATTGTGTGGGAAGAAATTATCGAGATCATGCTATTGAAATGGGAAGTAATCCTGACAGGGATCCTCCATTTTTCTTTCAAAAAACTTCCGATATAATTTTAAAAGATGGGGGGACATTAAAATATCCCATTGATACTAGTAGCCTTCATTACGAAGTTGAATTAGTAGTGTTTATTTCAAAAAATGCTTTTCAAATAAAAGCTTCAGAGGCAAAAAAAATAATTTTTGGTTATAGTGTGGGAGTTGATATTACTAAAAGAGATATACAAAAAGTTGCAAAGGACTCTGGTAAACCTTGGTTTTCAGGAAAAGTTTTTAATGGTTCGGCCGTCCTCTCAAATATAATTCCAATTTCTAAATCCTTAGAGCCTGATAAAATTAGAATTAGCCTAAGAGTGAATGGAGAAAAGAAGCAAGAATCTGGATGTAATAAAATGATTTGGAATATTTATGAATTAATATCTATCCTCTCAGAATCTATTCCTCTAAAAGCTGGAGATGTAATATTTTCAGGTACTCCTGCTGGCGTGGGTAAATTAAAAAAAGATGACTCGGTTTTAGCTACATTACATCAACCGAACGCTTCTTCATTAAACTTTAAAATTGGTTAGGTTATGCGATTTATTATCTTTTTTTTAATTTTATTCTCATGTAAATCTGGTAATCAATATCAATGGATATCTACATTGGCGAAACCGTGGCAGATAAATCAAAAACAATATGACCAAATTCTACCAAAATTTTTTGACAAGTTTCCAGATTTTGATGAGCGTTTAAAAGCAATAAATTTTTGGAGGTTGGGTACGCCTTATGGTATCTTTAAATCAGGTGAAGAAAAGGAACCAGATATAGATCCCATATTAAGAATAGATACTACTGATTGCACAATACACGTGCTTACTTCGATAGCAATGAGTACAAGTAAAACATGGGTAGGAACAAAGAAAAAGATGGTTGACATTCATTATAAAATAAATGCAAATGGTATTAAATCACCTGATTATTCCATGCGTTGGCACTACACTTCAGATCGAATTACAAATAATCCTTACACGGTAAATATCACCAAAAATATAATCCCTTTAAAAGATCTTCAGGAGGTAGAGTTGACCTTAAATAAAAAAGATAATGGATCCGAATTTTTGGATTTAAATTGGACTTTAAAAAACAAATTCGCCTTTATCCCAACGGAACTTATTGACCAGGCCGTAATGTCAAAATTACCAGATGTTTGCGGTGTCGCATTTATAAAAAAATCTTATATGAAGAATGGAATACTGATTGCACATGAAGGGTTTGTCATTAACAATGAATATTTAATTCATGCTTCTTCAAATAAAAAAAAGACAGTAAAAGAAGACCTGCTTGAATATCTAAACCCGAAAGAAGGGTCTAAGTTTGATGGTGTAATGTTTTATAAAATTACTGCCAGATAAAATACAGTGTATTTAAAAGCTAAATTTAAAATTGCCTTTCTACTGGCTTTTTTTATAGTAATAACTATTTTTTCTTGCGGTTTTGAACCAGCCTCTACAAAAATAAAACCAAAATTTTTAGAAATTGGAGATACGATCGCATTTTGTGCGCCATCAGGATTTTTAGACTCCACTAGAATGTCATTAGCAAAAAAAAGATTAGAAGAAAGAGGGTTTCACACAATCCAATCTGATTCTCTTTTCCGAAATTGGGGTTACCTTGCCGGAAAAGATGAAGCAAGAGCTAACGAGTTGATGAATTATTTTCAAGAAAAAAGTGTAAAAGCAATATTTCCTGGAACTGGAGGATACGGAGCTACACGAATTTTGCCATTGCTTGATTTCAAAATTATAAGTGATAATCCAAAAATATTTATTGGCTTCAGTGATATAACAGCGCTTCATATTGCATTAAATAATTTGTCAAACTTGATTACATTTCACACGCCAAATCCAATGTATGGCTTAGGTAGTAAAAATGGCCTTGAGCCAATTTCTGAATTTTATTTTTGGTCTCTTTTGATGGGGCAAAGTAACGCATATGAAATACCCTTTAATATATATGGCGACTCCTTACGTGTTAAAGTTCTAGTACCGGGCGCGGCATCTGGGGTTTTAGTGGGGGGCAACTTATCGTTGATCTGTTCGGTCATGGGTTCAAAGTATGAAGTCAGGACTGCTAATTCGATATTATTTATTGAAGACGTAGGAGAATCTCCCTATAGAGTTGATAGATACCTTCAAGAGTTAAAATTAGCTGGGAAGTTTGACCATATTAATGGACTAATAATTGGCAGGTTTTCCCGTAGAAAAACTGAAGAGCCAGACAAACCAACAGATTTTAAAATGGAAGAAGTTTTCAGACAGTATTTCGCAAAATTAAAAGTTCCTGTAATATATGATTTTCCATCAGGTCATGGATCAAAAAATATATCTATTCCTTTTGGGGCTAAAGTGGATATAAATACCGAGAATCAGTTATTCAAATTATTAGAACAGCCTGTTTCAATTGATAATTAAGTTTTTTCCCCTTTTTTAAAAACATTCTAGTTACTGATTTCTTGATTGCGATTTCCCATAAATCAGGCACTATGTCCATCTTGATAAAAAATATGAACACTCTACATTTGAATTAACGATTTAGTTAAAGCTTTTTGTTAAAATTATTAACCAATGTTAATAAAAAGCCTAATCAATGAGTATAGTTTTAACTAATCGCGTTTTATTCTGGTAATGCTCACAAAATCAACAAACCAGGGATTAAATCAAATGACAAAATTGGTAAAAATTTATGCTTTGATTACCAGATGTCTACTGTTTGAAGTAACGTAAGCCTTCAGAAAGTTCTTAACTTAAGTAAAGAAATATAAAAAGATTTGGTTTATGGGGTTTTTTTGATTTAGAATTGAGCGTTATGAACGTTTAATATAGAACAAAAAGGAAAAAGTAATGAAAAATACATTATTATACATTTTTATTTTTATTTCATATGCGCTTTCAAGTAGCGTAGATGTAAGAATTATAAATACAATTCAAGAATCTGGATACAATGTTTTGATTGATGGGGAGTTAGTATTAGAAGAACTCAAATCATCTGAATTAAAACCAAAACCAATTTCTGTCCCAAATGAATCAATTATATCGATACTGAACGATACTGAGCTGGTGTATGAAGGTAAGCTGTCATTTAAAGGTAAAGCGGTTTACGATATATATATTGGTAAGTCAGTTGATGCTAGTCATGGTTATGAAATATCATTATCATCTGTAAATGTATTACCAAATGTTAATTTAACAGCTGAAAAGCCTAAATTAGTTTCTGGTGATCTAGAATTCAATGTAATTGAAACCTCTACGATTCTTTCAGGGTTAAGAAAGCATGAGAACTTGGATGAAGATAGAATTCAAAACGAAATTGGTCAAATTGTTTCCAATGATTATGGTATTTATAATAGCACTCAGGTGAGAATCATAAATACAATTCCAGAATTTAGATATAATGTTATGATTGATGGAGAAATAGTATTAGAAGAACTCAAGTCATCCGAATCAAAATCAAAACCAATTGCTGTCCCTAATGAATCAATTATATCAATATTCAACAATACTGAACTGGTGTATGAAGGTAAATTATCATTTAAAGGTAAAGCGGTCTACGACATATATATTGGTAAATCAGATGACGTTAATCACAGTTATCAGATTTCATTAACAGCGATTAATGTATTACCAAATGTGAATTTATCAGATGATAAGCCTAAATCAGTTTCTTCTGCATTAGATTTCAATGTAATTGAAGCTTCTTCAGTTATTTCAAGATCAGGAAAGTATGTACCTAACGATGAGACGAGAGGTATGCTCGAGGTAAATCAAGTAGCAAATGTACAGATTATACACAATTCACCTTATCCAGTTGTTGACATCTACGTTGATGAAAGCGAAGCACTTGGTGATATTCCCTACAGAGCTACTACTGCACTTATTGAACTCCCAATAAGCACAGTGGTTGGTATTGCGCCAGCAAATGATACAATAATCGCAAGTTTTCCATTCACATTAGGAACAGATGCAAATTATGTGGTGACCGCATCAGGAATTATCGGTAATTCTCAGACTCCCTTTAATTTATTTGCATCATCCCTAGAAGTCGCAGCTATTGATTCTAATCATTTTGCTTTAAAAGTCTTTCACGGCGCTACTGATGCCCCAGCTGTAGATATTTATGCTAATGGCAGTATGTTAGTAGAAAACCTTAGTTACAGTGAATATGCTGGCTATGTTCAGGTACCAGTGGGTGATTACACAATTGATGTAACAGCTAGTGGTTCGAGTGTTTCAGTTGCCTCATTTGCTGCTCCATTAACTAATCTAGGCGGTGGAACTGGTATTGTTTTTGCATCAGGATTTTTGTCCCCAGCTGCAAACGATTCTACATTTTCACTTATTTTGACCACCCCAAGTGGTTACTCCGTTGAATTACCAAGTACTCCAACAGCTTTATTAACTGTCGCAGAGAGTAGTAAAATTCAACCAAAGGTATTTGCTCTCAATCAAAATTATCCAAACCCATTTAACCCTACCACATCAATATCATTCGACGTGTTTGAGCTATCGAACATTTCATTAAATATCTATGATTTGAATGGTCGATTAGTAAAAAATCTAATGTCTGGTAATCTAAGCCAAGGAACATATAGTATCGACTGGAACGGTAAAAATGTAAACGGAGCTTCTGTCGCTGGTGGAGTTTATTTGTATTCAATTACTTCAAATAATAGTACAGTAGTCAAAAAAATGTCACTAATTAAATAAATTTTTTACATTTTTAAAGTAGTGCTGAGTAAATCAATATTTGCTCAGCACTACTCCCCAAAATCACCAACAATTTTTTCAATAATAATATATAAATATCATGATTGGTATGAGGTCTTTTTATAATACTTTCAGTAGTAGAAAAAATACTAATTATGAGCAAAGATCGCCAATGACATATTTTTTACTTGGAGTAATATCTCCAATCATTCTTAACCTTATTCATCTTCTGGTTGGAATTTATATAACTAAATCTAGAGGAAATATGTATGGTGTGGGGTTCTCGGCTATTGGTTTTATATCAAAAACATTAGGCATGGTTTTTCTAACATGGTACGGTGTCTCTTTTGTTAAATTAGATTTTAGAATTTTTGTCCCCTTGCTAGCATTTTTTTGGTTTATAACTCACATTCTTGAAGCTTTTATAATAAATGATTATATGAATAAGAACATTAGCAAAAAGTAGGCTGATAGTTATTATTTATTACAAAATGGTACTACTCAGAGCAGATTATGAATCTTAATGAAAAATATTATGAAAGTATTATTGACCATCATGGTTCTAAAATTTTATTAGAAAGTTTTGTCAACGAAAAGCTTCCTAATTACAAGAGCAAAAGAAATTATGACTTTGGAACCTACGAAGAAAATTGTGTTAGCTGCCTTTCTCCTGCAATAGGTAGAAGAATATTGAGTGAAAAAGATATCGTTAAGAGAATATCAAATCAGTTTTCTTATGGACAAGTCGAAAAATTCATTGATGAAATATGCTGGCGTACTTATTGGAAAGGTTGGCTAGAACATAGGCCGCAAGTATGGTATGATTATTTAGAAGACCTAAAACAACTATATCCATTTAAATCGGACAACCTAGATTACAAAAATGCCATTATTGGAAATACGGGACTTGAATGTTTTGATACATGGGTAAATCAACTACTAAAATTTGGATATTTGCATAATCATACAAGAATGTGGTTTGCAAGTTTATGGATTTTTCATTTAAAACTTCCATGGCAACTCGGGGCAGAGTTCTTTTATCAAAATTTAATAGATGCAGATTCTGCTTCCAATACACTTTCGTGGAGATGGGTGGCAGGTTTACAAACAAAAGGCAAAAAATATATAGCCACTGTAGATAATATAAATCGCTTTACAAATAACCGCTTTTCATTTCCTAATAAACTAATATTATCCGATGAAGAAGTCACTAGCTATAAATTCTATGAACCCGCATATGTTGCGACAAATAGCAACACAAGTAAATCAAAAAATAAGGG
>JABGWJ010000200.1 GCA_018645565.1 bacterium
GAGCAAGAAAATATTAGATTGGATATTTGGTTTTAATGTCGGTCCATATCTTTCCGGCGGTTCAGATAAATCACCAAACGCTGGTTCTTATTCTTTTAGCAAACCTTATGCTCAAACAGCAGGTGCTTCAATGAGGCGTGTGGTAGATTTTAGTAATTTGAATGAGACCCAACAAATTATTCCCACAGGTCAATCAGGTCTATACAATAGCAAACATTATGATGACCAAGCTGATTTATACCATAGCGGTAAATATAGGACTACTTGGTTTGACGAAACATATATAAGGGAAAGCAAAGAATTTAGAAGGTTAACACTCTTGCCTTTAAAATGATTTTAATTTGTTTTTTTCTTTTATTAACAGTTGTTAGTTATCTAAGATATTGGAGTGGTCGAGGAATGAAAGACTTTTATTCCTCGGAACCGATGTTGTTTTCTCATAGAGGTGTTACCAGTGATTACCCAGAAAACACGCTAGAAGCATATAAAATGTCTGAAGAAAGAGGTTTTAATGGTATTGAACTTGATATAATCTCCTCAAAAGATGGTGTGCTGTATTGTTCTCACAACCATCAGCTTGAACAAGAAACAGATTCGTCTGGATATATACATCAAATGATTTCAACAAAATTAGATAAAATAAAAACAGGAATATTTTCTCATCCAAACAATCAAAAAAGTATTCCAAGGATTGAAGATGTTTTTAATAATATATCAGACAATATCAGGCTAAATATAGAAATTAAGTTTTCGGGTCTTTTTGATTTTTCTACAATTTCAGCAATTAAAATATTTTTAAAAAAGAACAAAGTAAGACAAAAAATTTTAATATCATCTTTTAATCCTCTTATAGTTTTTTATTCAAGATGGTTAATACCTCATGTTAAAACGGGGTTTTTAATTGAAAATATAAGTATGTTAAAATGGATGAACTTTTGTCACCCTGATTGTATACATCCACGAGCTGATTTTTTAAAGAAAGAACTAATAAGTATATGTAAGAAGAAAAATGTTTTTATTAATACTTGGACTGTAAATTCAGAATCTTCTATTGACTTCTGTAAAAAATTGGGGGTTAGTGGAATAATTACGGATATAAGTAAAACGACAGACGTATGATATTATACTAATAAAAACAGCGATATAATTTTTATCAAAACAATACTCGTTAAACCTTGCAACAATGTTGACGCAGTATGACAATGTAATGCTGTCTTAGTATTCATGTTTGAAAACTGAGATACTATCCAAAAATAACTATCGTTTAAATGGCTGACAGTCATTGCGCCAGCACCAATTGAAAGTACTGTAAGCACTTTACCCATTTCACTTGATAAGCCTAGTGAATCTAGTAATGGTAAAACCATAGCTGACGTGGTAATAATTGAAACAGTCGATGACCCTTGTGCTGTTTTTAAAAAAGCAGCAATAATGAAGGGTAAAAGAAGCCCTACTTCAAAACCCAAAAGACTTTGACTTATAGTATCTCCAAGTGATGTAGCTCTTAAAACGTTACCAAAAGCACCACCAGCACCAGTAATAAGGATTATTCCACCTGCTGATTTCAGAGCACTAGAAACCCAATCGAAATGTTGTTCTAATGAAAAATTAGTGGCCGAAAACATTGCGATAAAAACCCCAAAGAGAATTGCTATAATTGGGTGTCCACAAAAAGAGATAATATTATTGATAAATAGGTTTTCTAATTCTATGGCGGGGTGATTAATAATAGATTTAAGTGTAATGAGAACGATGGGAATAATAATAGGTAGAACTGACATTGTTAGATTTGTATCGCTTTTTGTTTCAATATTAAGATTGTCATTATCAATTTTTTGATTTATCGAAAACCTAGAACAGTAATATGATGCCCACAACCAACCAACTATTGAAACAGGGATTGCAATTAATAAACCAAAAATTAAAACAAGCCCGACATCTGCCCCAATTATAGATGCTGCCGCTAAAGGCCCAGGGGTCGGAGGTACAAAAACATGAGTTGCGTATAACCCAGCAGCGAGAGAAGTGCCAAGCACGGAAAGTGATATACCCGTTTTTTTGTTTATTGCATTATTTAATGTGGAAAGTATGACAAAACCTGAATCGCAAAACACAGGAATAGAGACAATGCTACCAGTTAAATTCATTGCTAAAGCAGAATTTTTATTCCCAACAACTTGTAAAACTTTGTTAGCTATAGATTTTGCAGCTCCTGTTTTTTCTAAAAAAGTACCAATAATTGAACCACATGCAATTATAATACCTATGCTTTTCAAGGTGTTTCCAAAGCCTTCTGATACAGTTTTAACAACAAAATTAACATCTAAACCACTTAACACCCCCATTCCCAAGGAAGCAATAAGCAGAGTTAAGAAGGGGTGAACCTTGTATTTAGCTGTAGAAAGAACTATAAAGACAATTGTTATTAAAAGATATATTAGGGTTAGCATAGATTAACTTAGCTCATTTAATTATTTATATTTACTTACTCTATTTTCAATTTCATGTATTGTGTTTTTAAGGGGAGTATCTGATTCCATTTTCAAACTAGTTGCAGCAGCAGCCCACTTTATTGAATTTTTTGCGTTTAATGTTAAGCGTTTATAAACATAGCTCGCACCACAAGTATCACCTCTTCCACTACGACCAATAATTTTATCAAGAATGAAGGGTTCCTGAAAAACATTTTCACCATCATAAACAAGAACACCGTCTTTGTGTGTAATTATAATTTCTTTAGGTCCATAAGATTTTAAAATTTTAGCTGCTGATATTAAATCTGATTCTCCCGTTAAAAACTCTGCTTCAACACCATCTGCTTTCAAATAATGCGTTAA
>JABGWJ010000201.1 GCA_018645565.1 bacterium
AGGCTATTCAATAGGTTCTGAAAAATTTGAATATGATGAATCTGGAAGAGTTAGCCGCATGATACATTATAATATGGATGGAAACCTCGAAAAAACTATTACTAACTTGTATGATGAAAAACTAGGAAGAGAAACAAAAATAATTACAGATGCTTCTAAGAAACTCATTCGTAGAATTGAATACAG
The DNA here is from genome assembly GCA_018645565.1 of bacterium. Lineage (GTDB taxonomy): Bacteria > Fidelibacterota > Marinisomatia > Marinisomatales > UBA1611 > TMED80. The sequence continues at coordinate 187 of JABGWJ010000201.1, forward strand.
AATTAATAGCCTCAATAAAAAAATTATTCAGGCTACCTTTGATGATAAAAGTAGATTAATTCAAAAAAAGACAATGGGTTATGATAAATATGGAAACATAGCAAGAGTCCATGACTATGATATGCTTAAACCATCTGAACAGGGCAAACCAATACTAATTAATATTATTACTTATGAATATGATTAAATTAAACTTTATAATTTTGATGAAATTTAATTTCAGGAGGTACAATGAGATTCATTGATGTAAAAAGTACTATAATTGGAGTTTTAATTACTCTACTTTTTCTATCCATCTTTGGATTTAGACCTGAGACCGATGAACTTGGACATCTGGTAGTAAAAAGCATTACGGTTGAAGATGATCGCGGTGTGGTCATGGGCTATATGGGAAATGGCTATATGCAAACTTATAACACTTTTGGTGAGCCTACGTTATTTGTGGGCACTGGAAAAGATGGTGGTGGATACCTTAGAGCGTATAATGGAGAGGGAGATGAATCTGCCTATGTTGGAACAGGAAGAATGGGTGGTGGATACATAAGAACTTATAATAATTCAGGTCGAGAAACTTCTTACCTTGGCACTGGCTCTGATAATTCTGGCCAATTGCGTATCTACGATAAGCTAGGAGAAACAAGATCTTACATTGGCGATGGGTATCTTCAAGCTTATAATCAATTTGGAGAAAGAACTATATTCCTAGGTACTGGCACAAATGGCGGTGGATACCTAAGGACATATAATTTTAGCGGGCAAGAAAGTATTTATGTCGGGACAGGAGCAGATAGCTCTGGTCAAATTAGAATTTATGATAATTCTGGGGAAACTGGATCTTTTCTAGGCAGTGGTTATTTTAGAACATATAATAGGTTTGGTAAACTAACTACATTCATTGGTAACGCTTCTGATGGCGGCGGGTACTTAAGAACAAACAATAAGTTTGAAACGGAAACCGTTTTTCTAGGAACTAATAACGCAAACGAAGGCCTAATAAACCTAAACGACAAATTTGGGCAAAGCTTCTGGATTAGGTTAAATAAGAAAAATTAATTTTTCATTCATTTTTTGACTTTGTGGTATTGTTGTTTTAAATTTATAATACAAAAGGAATCCGAGGGGAGGTGAAAATATATTTGCTTTCCTTCCATTTGTATAAAAAATGTATATAAAAACTATGAAACAGTTACTTACTGCGGTTTTACTGCTATCTGCTATGTGGGCGCAGAACAATGGTTTAGTTGTTACTAAATATCCTGATGGTGGACTGAAGGTAGAAGGTAATTATGCTAACGGTGTTCGAAATGGTGCTTGGGCGGAATATTGGCAAGAAGTATGGTGGTATGATTACGGTGAAGATGGTGAAGCCAATACTAAAGACACACTAGAAAATAATGGACGGTGGGACTCAATCGAAGTAGTTATCCCAGAATTTAAACCAAAATTAAAACTTCAAGGTAATTACCTAAATGGTAACCGAGACGGAACATGGACCGAATTTTTTAAGGATGGAAAAAGAAAAACTGAACTAAATTATTCTAACGGTAAGTTTAGCGGACTACAATCTTACTGGAGCTCTAATGGTAATAAAATAGAAGAAAAAAACTATATTAATGGAAAGCAGCAAGGATTGTGGACGATCTATTTTGAAGAAACTGGAATTAAAAAAGAAGAAACCTTTTATATCGATGGTGTTCAAGAAGGTTTGTGGACAGAATGGTTTGAAGATGGCCAAAAAAGAAGAGAAAGAAATTTTAAAAATGGGGAAAGAGATAGCACTTGGAATACTTGGTATGAAAATGGGAATAAAAGATTTCTTGCTACTTACAGTGATGGAAAACTAAATGGTAAATACACTCGTTGGTACCAAGGTGGAATAATTAAAGAGCAAGATGGAGATTACACAAATAACAAAAAACACAACAGATGGGTTTTTTGGGCTAAAAACGGACAAAAGAGTGAAGAAATAAACTATAATACTGGTATTCAAAATGGACCGCATATTAAATGGTTTGGCGATTCAAGTGATCAGCACAAAAAATTTCATAAAAACTTTAAAAATGGTGAGAAAGATGGTGCTTGGCACTATTGGTATACAACCGGAGTAGACTCCCTAAAATCTAGCTACCTTGAGGGTAAAAAAGACGGTCATTGGGTTTGGTGGAGAAGTAATGGACTCAAAGACAAAGAAGGCTTCTACAAAAAAGAAAAAAAACATGGTGTTTGGACAGTTTGGAATGATTCTTCTGGAACTGCATATCATAAACTCCATGAAGAAACTTTTGTAAATGATATAATCGACGGTAGTGTGACCAAGTGGTATAAAGAGGGCGATATTGATAGACAAGGCGTTATGAGAGGTAAAGAAAGAGAAGGCGAATGGACTTATTGGGAAAAAGGTGGAAAAAGGTGGTTAAAATTTGATTACGGCGATGGTTTAGAAAGAGTCACTTTAGGTGAAATTGAAGAACGTGATGGTATTACTTACAAGATTGGTAAATATGAACCCTATATCGGGATAGTTGAAGAAATTGGTGGCAAAAGAGGATATAAACTTCTTGGAAGGTTTTTAGATGGCGCGAGAGATGGTAAATGGGTTCAGTGGTATGATAATGGACAAGTTGAAGTACAAGGTGAATATTATAGAGGGAAAAAACACGGGGAATGGTCTCTTTGGTACAATAATGGTAAATCAAAAGAGCAAGGGACTTTTAGTTTCGGAAAAGTTGATAGCTTATATAAATATTGGTTTGATAATGGGCATCTAAAGGAAGAGCAGCGATATAAAAAAGGACTCCCGCATGGCAGATGGACAAAATGGTATAAAGAAGACCCTACTCTTAAATATGTAGAAAATGGGAACTGGGAATACAAAGACGGTGTCTATAAAGATGAAAGTAATGAATTGTGGAGCTGGTGGTGGTATTTAAATGACAATAAAGAAGAAGAGGGATACTATATTGAGGGTTTAAAAGAGGGCGCTTGGTTTTCGTGGTTTCCAACGGGAATAAAGAGCAGTGAGGGCACATTTTCAAAAAATGAAAGATCTGGACTCTGGCTTTATTACAATAAAGATGGAGCTGTAACTCAAGAACTTACTTATTCAAATGACCTTTTAAATGGAAGAGAAACTAAATGGGTTATCTCTTCGTCGGATAGTTTAGGAAAAGAATACGAGAAATTTTGGAAAAACGGAGAGCTTAACGGCCCTGCTACGTCTTGGATTGATGGTTTTAGGTCAAAAATGATTACCTATAAAGGAGAATCTGAAACAGGAGAAGAGATAGCAAATGGCCCCTGGGTAACTTGGTATTTAAATAGCGATCAAATTATGGAACAAGGTTTCCATAAAAATAATACTAGAGATGGATTGACTACTTATTTTTATAAAAATGGTAATAAGAAAAAAGAAGGCAATTTATCTGCCAATATTGAAAAAAAGATTTCTAAACCCGAAGGTGTTTGGACTTACTGGAATAAAGATAGACAAGTAGATTTTACTTTTGACTACGGAAAGAACCTTGACCATGTAAAATTTAAAGATTTATCCAAAATTGATGAAACGGAGCTGCTCTATAAAATTAATGATAATACCAAACCGTTTACCGGTGTAATCGCGGACGAAAACAAAGAAGAAGAATATTTATTTTTAGGCAAATTGCTGAATGGTAAAAAAGATGGACCTTGGATTAGGTGGTACGAAAGCAAAAAAGTTCCTGAAGTGGTTTTAATGCCTGTTCCAGAGCCTCAACCTAGAGGAACATGGAGCGGTGGAAAAGAAACCTTAGGAGCATATAAAGATGGCAAAAAACACGGCTTATGGACAACATACTACTCTAACCAACAAATAAAAGATATTGGTACCTATGAAAATGGTATTTACAATGGTAAATGGACATTTTATTATAAAAATGGAGAAAAAGAAAAAGAAGGTACCCTGAAAAATGGTAATGCGCATAGTAAATGGGTGTTTTATAATGAGAGCGGTGAAAAAACTCAAGAAGGCCTTTTTAACGAAGGTCTCAAAAATGGAAAATGGATAGCATACTTTGAAGATGGAAAACTTACTGAGGGTGAATATCTAGATGGCAAAAAAGATGGCACCTGGACCAGTTGGCGGGATTATGATAAGACACGCAAAGAAATGCAGGGCGCATATAAAAGCGGAAAAATGGTTGATAAATGGTATTTTTACAATAATAAAGGAAATTTAAAAGAAATAAGATACTTCTCCCCTGTTTTTTAATTACTTTTATTAATATTATCTTACTAACAATTAGTCGCAATCTTGTGAGATATAATCATATAAAAAATATAAACTATAAAATATTCCTTCAATATTTCATAGTGATTATCTTCATCTTAGTCACCTTCACATCTCACTATGCATGTAGTAATCAAAATGAAATATTATCGCAAGAAACAGTTGAAATAACATTTGTAACCAAACAAGATGCAAGTTTGTATGGAGATGTTCTCAATAAAGAAATAATTGATGAAATTCCTGCTTTCATCAAAGTAAATGCACTTGAAAAAATAGTAGTAAGCGCTACAGACAATGAAAAAGTGTACTACAAAACTATTTTCAATAATAAAGAGGGTTGGTTAGAAGCCATATACTTAGCTGATATAAAAAAGGATGACAATAAAAAAAATATTATTATTAAAAAGCTAAAGGAAGTACCCGCAACAAAAGTAAACCAAGCTTTAGAAAAAAAACGAGTTATTTCAAAAACTACAAGTAGTCGAAACTACTATGTGCAAATAGCATCTTTTCGAAATGAGAATAACGCAAAAAATTTATTTAAAGACCTAGGTTTAAGTACTATTTCATTGTCCTTAGAAAAAATTAAATCTTCAGAAGGAAGCTATTTCTATAAGTTAATTTCGAGTGGATATATCAATAAGGCCGAAGCTATAAACATCATAAAAACGATTAAAAAAAAGAAGCCTAGTTTAAAACCTATTATTAAATTTAATAATCAAGTCAAAACATCGCCTTCTCCCAAAATATTAAAAAAAGACAAAAAAGGAAAAACCGAGTATTACACAATTCAACTAAGCTCTTTTGAAAATAAAAAGGCAGCAGAAAATCTAGCAAAGAAAATGACAAATTTGGGTTATCCCTCAAAAGTAACAGAAGCTTGGGTGGAAGAGAAAACTTGGTTCAGAGTTCAGCAGGGTGAATACAAAATGATTTCTGTCGCAAAGCAAGTTTCCATAAGACTTAAAAAAGAATTTAAGTTTAACCCTTGGATTTCAAATATTTATAAATGATTCAACTAACATTAATAGAAAAAATAAAAGAAAGATTAAGCAAATGAAGTATGTATATAATTTTGGTGATGGTAAGGCAGATGGTAAAGCAGATATGAAAAATTTACTTGGAGGAAAGGGTGCAAATCTAGCAGAAATGAATTTGCTAGACATACCTGTTCCCCCGGGATTTACTCTTACTACAGAAGTTTGTACAGAATATTATAATAACAATAAGTCGTTTCCGGAAAGCCTAGCTAGTGAAGTGAAAAAATCATTATCTGGAGTTGAATCAATAATGGGCACAAAATTTGGCGATGCAGACAACCCATTACTTTTATCAGTAAGATCTGGAGCAAGACAATCCATGCCGGGTATGATGGAAACAGTACTAAATATTGGATTAACGAGTGATACAATCCCTGGGCTTATTGAAAAAACTAATAACCCTAGATTTGTTTATGATGCATATAGAAGACTTATAACAATGTATTCTGATGTCGTAATGGAAAAAGCTGCAGGTATCGAACCAGATGGAGATAAAGGCATTAGACATAAACTCGAACATCATCTATCCACTTATAAATCTAACAATGATTTAGAAAATGATACTGACTTATCTGAAAATGATTGGAAAAACGTTATAGAAATATTTAAAAATGAGATAAAGACATCCCTAGGATCAGAATTTCCGGATAATGCTGAAGATCAATTGTGGGGCGGAATAGAAGCTGTTTTTAAAAGTTGGAATGGTTCTAGAGCAATTAGTTATAGAAAAATTGAAAATATACCAGAAAAATGGGGAACAGCTGTAAATGTTCAAACTATGGTTTTTGGAAATACAGGTGAAGAATCAGCAACTGGTGTTGCTTTTACAAGAAACCCCGCTACAGGAAAAAATGAATTCTTTGGCGAATGGCTTACTAATGCGCAAGGTGAAGATGTAGTGGCTGGACTCAGGACGCCTAACCCATTAAATGAAGACACAAAAACAGAAGGAACAAATCACCTGCCTTCTTTAGAAGATTCAATGCCAAAAATATATGAAGAGCTTTTTAATATAAAAAATAGACTTGAGCAACATTACTCTGACATGCAAGATATTGAGTTTACGATAGAAGAGGGGAAATTATGGATGCTACAAACCAGAGTAGGAAAACGTAATGGCGTAGCTGCAATAAAAATAGCTGTTGAAATGCATAAAGAAAAGATGATTGATAAAAAAGTTGCTCTAATGAGAGTCAACCCAAATCAACTTGATGAATTACTGCACCCAACTCTAGATAAGGCTAGTGAAGATAAAGCTACAAAATTGACAAAAGGTCTTCCAGCAGGACCAGGTGGTGCAAAAGGAAGAGTGGTTTTTACAGCTGATGATGCCGAAGAATGGAATGCTAAAGGTGAAAAAGTAATTCTTGTTAGAGAAGAGACCTCACCAGAAGATGTTCATGGAATGCATGCAGCTGAAGCAATCTTAACGGCTAGAGGAGGCATGACATCTCACGCTGCATTGGTTGCAAGAGGTTGGGGGAAATGCTGTATTGTAGGCTGTAATGAAATCAATATATCTGTAGAAAAAAAGACTTTGACGGTCGGAAGTAAAGTAATAAATGAGGGTGATTGGATAACAATGAATGGAACGTTGGGTATAGTTTACCTTGGACAATTAGACCTCATCCCTGCAGATCCAGATAAAAACAATGAATATAAAGAATTAATGATTTGGGCAGATGAATATAGAAAGTTAAAAATAAGAACGAATGCTGAAAGCCCTGAAGATGCTCAACAAGCAATAAAGTTTGGTGCTGAAGGAATTGGCCTTTGTAGGACTGAACATATGTTTTTTGATGAAAAAAGAATTCTTGCTATGAGAAAGATGATACTATCAGAAAATGATGAAAACAGAAGAAAAGCTGTAATGGGACTATTGCCATTTCAAAAAGAAGATTTTAAAGAAATTTTAAAAGCGATGGAAGGAATGCCAGTAACAATTAGACTATTAGACCCTCCCCTTCATGAATTTATTACTTTAGATGATAACCAAATAACAGAATTAGCAAACAATATAGGAATTGACAGATCAGTTATAAGCCAGCGTATAGCAAGTCTTCATGAATTAAACCCAATGCTTGGCCACCGTGGATGCAGATTAGGAATTGCTTATCCTGCTATAACTGAAATGCAAGCACGC
>JABGWJ010000202.1 GCA_018645565.1 bacterium
GTATTTAAACCCGAAATAAAAATATCTCTAGGCTTAATCTTATGGTCAGGAATAGTATTAAAAGGCCTTTGTCTAAAATGAGGAAATAAATTCGCTCCTAGTATCACATCCAGGACCTCATCTCCAGATAAATTAGAAATATCACTCATTGAATGACTTTTAAAATCGAGACTTTGCTGATCCTTATCTAATTCTATTTCAATTTTTTCTATAACTCGCCTAGAACCATACTTAATATCTTTAATTATACCGCTCCCTGGAGATGCCCACCTTAGACTGGGGTTGAGTTTATCAAGAAATAAAGGAGAACCTATTTTGACACTATCTCCAAGTTTAACCATTAATTTTGGTTTAACACCTTTAAAATCTGAGGGCGACAATGCTAACGTTGAAGCTATCGGCGCTGTGGATATATCTGATTTTGGAATCCCAGAAATTTTAATATCATGGCCTTTTTTAATCTTTATGTGGGACATTAATTATACTTAAAAATTGTTTATAATATATTATTTAAAAAATTACGAAATAAATCTTAATTAAATTAATCCAATTACATAGCCTGAGAATAGAAGACCAATGATTCCTTGACCCATTTCGCTAGAGGATTCCAATATAATCCAAGAGCCAAGGATGGTACAGCCGTAAATATAATTAGACCCAACATTAAAGAAGGTGGATAAGACAACTTATCACTTCTTTTACCAGATAAAAACATTACTTTGACAACGTGAAAATAATAATAAAGTGAGATGACACTGTTGATACCTCCCGCTATGACCAACCAAAGAAAATCACTTCCAGCGCCAACAAGTGTTTTAAATATATATAGTTTACCAACAAACCCAGCTGTTGGAGGCAATCCAGTCAGCGAGAGCATAAATAGAGTCATAAGTGCGCCAACAATTGGCATTTTCCAACCTAAACCATCATATTCTGCAAAGGTTTCTCCTCCAGTTTTATTTTTTACAATGATAACTATGAAAAAAGCACCTAGGTTCATAAAAATATAAACGAAGAGATAAATCATTATTGATTCTACAGCGTCAATTGAAAGAACTGGAAGTGCAAGCATCATGTATCCAGCATGCGCTATACTAGAATAAGCAAGCATTCTCTTAATGCTTTCTTGTTGAATTGCGACAAGGTTTCCAAGTGTCATCGTAACAACAGCTAAGATTCCAATAATTTCAGGCCATGGCAAATCAGTATATCCCACCGTATTACCAGATAAGGCAATGCTATCAGAAAAAACTTGATGAAAAAAGCGGATAATCATTGCGAACCCTGCAGCCTTTGGAGCAACAGAAAGATAAGCAGTTATTGTTGTAGGGGCACCTTCGTAAACATCTGGAGTCCAAAAATGAAAAGGCACAGAAGAAATTTTATACCCAAATCCAGCAAAAATCATGAGCAAGGCCATTATCAATGCTGGGTTCGCTGAGCTATCCATAGATGAAATAGCTTCTTGAATGACGAAATAATTTGTACTACCTGTCAAGCCAAACACTAGACTAAGCCCAAAAAGCATTACTCCTGAACTGAAAGCACCATATATGACATATTTCAGTCCAGCCTCATTTGATCGAGTATTCAATTTTAAATAACCAGCGAGAACAAAAGACATTATTGAGACAACTTCGATTGAAACATATAGCATAATAATATCGATAGACGAAGTCATCAAAAATAACCCAACAACCATAATACCAATGAGCGTAAAGTATTCACCTTTCCTATATTTAGATAATTCGCCGTTTGCCCAACTAGCAACAATAATTAACAAAGTTGAAATGATAATTATAATCTTCATGTAAGAACTAAAAGGATCAATAACAATCATATCTGAAAACAATGTCGTGGGAGGAACGGAGCTTAAATTATAAACAGATAAGCCTACGATGATAAGACCAATACCCAAGACCCAACCGATCAAGTCTGTTTTAGATTTTTTTAAAAATAAATCAGTAATTAAACAGGCCAAAATGGTAATAACCAAAATTATTTCAGGTATGAAAAACTCTAAACTCTGCAAATTAGTCATTTAGATAATCCTTACATTATACCGTAAGAAGCAGCAAATGCAATTTTTTCAATTATTTGGTCCATCGTGGCTTTAATTAAATCAAGGTATGGTCCAGGGTAGATACCAAAAAATAAAGTAATAATTGCTAATGGAATCACAGTAAATAATTCCATTCCATTAATTTCTTTCATATCTTTATACTTTTCATTTAATTCGCCAAAAAAGACTCGTTGAAAAGCCCACAAGAAATATGCCGCATTTAACAGAATCCCAATAGTACTTAATACAACAATAGCTTTAAACACCGGAAAAGCACCAATGAAACACATTGCTTCACTTACAAAACCTGAAAAACCGGGAAGCCCTAATCCAGCAAAAAAGGCCAACGCTGTAATACCTGTGTAAATAGGCATCTGACTAGCCAGTCCACCAAAACCATCAATATCACGATGATGGGCTCTTTCATAAACAACACCAACAAGAATGAACAACATTGCAGAAATAGTCCCATGGTTAAACATTTGGAACACAGCACCACTCAAACCAGCCTGCGCTGCTTTCAAATCACCACCATTCATCTCACCAGCTGCCACAACAGCAGCTATACCAATTAATGAGTAACCCATGTGATTAATACTAGAGTATGCGACTAACTTTTTCAAGTCTGTTTGAGCTAGTGCACACAGGCCTCCCCAAATAACATTTACTAATCCTAAAAATGCTAAACCACCAGCAAACCAATAGACCTGATCTGGCATTATTCCATAATTAACCCTTATTATACCGTACACACCCAACTTTAATAATATTCCAGCTAGTAGCACAGAAATTGCGGTCGGAGCTTCTACGTGAGCGAGTGGTAACCAAGTATGAAATGGAAAAACAGGAACTTTTATAGCAAAACCAATAAAAAGCAAAACCCAAATAACCTTCGCAGCACTCATACCCCACCAAAGAACACCATTGAGGGCTTCGGGTGCTCTTTCCATAATAAGCAAAATATCAAATGTTTTTCCGCATGTAAAATAAAGACCTAATATACCTATCAACATCAAAACAGAGCCAAAAAGAGTATACAAAAAGAATTTAATTGCAGCATATTCTCTTTGAGGGCCACCCCACATTCCAATTAAGAAATACATCGGTAAAAGCATAACTTCCCAAAAAATATAAAATAAAAAGAAGTCAAGTGATAAAAAAACACCTAATACACCAGCATTTAACAAAAGATAAAGAGCAAAATAGCCTTTAACAGCTTTTTTAATATTCCAACTTACAAAAACGCCAATAAAAAATAACATTGCAGTCAAAAGGACCATCGGAAGACTTAGACCGTCAACACCAAGTATATAAGATATATTTAAAGAAGGAATCCATTCATATCGTTCCATGAACTGCATTGAGCCGTTGACCGGGTCAAAGGCCCTCCATAAAACAATAGCAACTATAAATTCCAACCCAGTGATTGCCGCAGATATATATCTGACTAAATTTTCATTATCTCTAGGAAGGAATGCAACTATAATTGCACCCATAATAGGGATCCATATTAATAAACTAAGAATATTCTCCATGTGTATATCTCTTGTATTCTATTGGTTAAAAAGCCTGAGCAATAATTATAACTAAAATACCAGCAACAACAAAAAGCAAATAATTTTGTAATCGTCCGGTCTGTACGTTTCTTAAAAGTTTACCGACTGTATTTGATGCGCGCCCAAAACCATCAACAAACCCTTGATCGATTCCACTGTAATCAAACTTGCCTGAGATAGTACTGAGTAATTTGGTTAGTCTTCCAAAGCCATTAATAAAATATTTATCATAAAACTCCCAATCTAGCCATGAAATTGTATGAGCTAATCGAAGAAATGGCTGATATAAATAGCGATTATAGTTTTCATCAAAATAAAATTTATTTAGGCTCCAGTCATAGAAAAAACCAAATCTTTTAGAAATATTTTTTGCTGATATTACCTTTCTCTGATATATGAGATACGCTAACAAGATTCCAAGTGATGCTACAACAAGCGATAAACCCATTGCCAAATAATGTGCGTGGTGCGCATAATCCGCAATTTCATTCGCTGTAAGACTTCCTGGTACTGCAGAATTTCTTGGAACAATTAAATCAGTAAACCATCCTTTGTCCTTCATCGGATTAAAGTTTTTAGGCAATGTATAAAAAATAAAGAAGCTCAATGAACCCAACAGAACGATAGGACCTGTCATTTCTTTTGGTGATTCATGAATATCTTTCATTATTGATTTGATGTTTGGCTTGCCATGAAACGTCATAAAAATAAGACGAAACATATAAAAAGCAGTCAAGGCAGCAGCTAAAAAACCAAAAAGAGGTAATAGGAAATGCCCTGGATGATGCTGAGCGAAAGATAACGTACCCGCCAAAATTGCATCTTTCGACAAAAAACCAGAAAACAATGGTACACCAGCTATAGCCAAGGTACTTACCAACATTGAAAAATACGTGATTGGCATTTTATCTTTAAACCCACCCATATTTCTCATGTCTTGAGGATCTGTATCATGATCATGGGCCTTATGTAAAGCATGATGCATCGAATGTATGACTGAGCCACTACAATAAAATAGGTTCGCTTTGAACATCGCATGCGTTAATAAATGAAAAAATGCTGCTGTATATACTCCCGTTCCAACAGCTAGAATCATAAAGCCTAATTGACTAACGGTAGAATAGGCTAATACTTTTTTAATATCGTTTTGTGAAACGGCTATCAGAGCCGCTAATATCGCAGTTATAGCACCGATATAAGCGATTACAATCAGAGCACTTGGTGTGAAAATTGGAAACAATCTGACACACATGTAAACTCCGGCCGCAACCATTGTAGCTGCATGCATTAAAGCAGAAACAGGGGTGGGTCCTTCCATCGCATCAGGTAGCCATATATGAAGCGGAAATTGTGAAGACTTACCAACAGCACCCATAAAAATTCCTAACCCCGCTATAGTCAAAGTTGTACCAGCAATCGCTTGACCACCAGCTATAGATTCAAAAATAGGACTAAATGCGAATGCGCCAACAGCAGAGTATAATAACATAATACCAATAAAAAATCCAATATCACCAACACGATTTGTGAGAAAAGCTTTCTTACTTGCATTTGCTGCACTGTCTTTTTCAAACCAGTGACCAATAAGCAGATACGAACTAACCCCAACGAGTTCCCAAGACATGTACATTGAAATCAAATTATCCGCTAAAACGATTCCATTCATTGAAAATGTAAACAGTCCTAAATATGCAAAATATCGATTGTAACGAATATCACCTTTCATATAGGCGATAGAAAAAATATGAGTACAACTAGAAACAAGAGTAACAATTAGCAACATAACTATTGTTAGATTATCAACTAAAATACCAAGATCAATTTTAAACTCACCCAAATTAATCCATGAGAATGATGCCCCATGACTAAAATCCGGGTCATAGTTCAAGAGCATCTGCAAAAATAAATAACAGGCCAATAAGAATGTTGTGACTATAGATCCTACAGCGACCCAGTCACCTTGGCGAGGAAGCTTTTTACCAAAGAAAATTACAATTATAAAGGAAATTAAAGGCAAAAAGAGAATTAGTAACGGAAACAGAATCATCGGATTTTCAATCATCTTTTAAGCTCCGAAACATCATCAATATTTACAGTATTCATATTATTGTAAATGTTTATAATAATTGCTAAAGCTACAGCCGCTTCTGCTGCAGCTAAAACGATTACTAACAACGCAAAAATATGACCATCTAAGTTCATACCATTGAATTTTGAAAATGCTACAAAGTTAATATTTGCAGCATTTAAAATAAGTTCAACCCCCATTAAAACAGCTATCGCGTTTCTTCTGGTTATAACACCAAAAAGACCTA
>JABGWJ010000203.1 GCA_018645565.1 bacterium
CCATTATAATAGATTGATGTTTGATTCTCGCCAATATTGATATAGCACCTTACATAATCAATAATATCAACGCTATGCCCTCTTTTTGTACTAGCATTATAAAGCCTATTGGTTGAGAATAGGTTTCTATTTCTTGACAATAATGCAATCTTCATACAACAATTTAATTTAACTTTCCTGTTAGGAAGGATTTTTTGGGATTAATTCTATAATTTTTTGCTAGTGTAGAACGACCTATTAGTACTGGATATACCATACTTGATCTTTTAGCTAGTGTGATTATTGTATTAATAGTATCATTTCCTATCTTTATCGATATATCTATCAATGGCCTCGACTGTTTTTTCCCGAATGAGTTTTTAATAGTTTTATAACCAACCACAGGTTTTTTAATTTTTTTATAAGATTTTGATTGATGCAAACGAAACTCCACATAAGGTTTTCGTTTAAAAATAAACTCTTTAATATGAGTAGCATGAAGGGCTGATATTGTAGCACCTGTATCAATTTTAGCTTTCAAATGAAAGTTGTCAAAATCGACAAGTTCTATCCACTCTCTCCAGCCTATATCAATTATATTTAGTTTTAATTTCTTGTTCAATTTTTAAACAATTATTATAAATTTATTTTAAAATTAGGACAATATAATTTTTATTAAGATAAAACCACCAATCAAGAGAAAAGTAAAAAGTAATGCAAGAATGTTAAAATATTTTTCGATGAACGTACTAATACTTTCACCATAAACTTTTATTAGAGATGCTAATAAAAAGAACCTAGCACTTCGACTTATAATAGAGGCAAGCACGAACATGCCCAAATTAATATTGAAAGTACCAGCAGAAATAGTAATTAACTTAAAAGGTATAGGAGTAAACCCAGCTGTAAAAACGATCCAAAAATCCCACTCATCATACAACTTCTTTATACTATTAAAACCCTCCTCATTTACGCCTGGTATATATTCCATAAAAAGGTTAGCTAAATAAGAATATTCGATACTTGGAACGTTCCACCATAGCACTTTACCGACATAGTAACCTACCATTCCTCCTAAAATTGAAAATATGCTACATAAAAGTGCAAAATTCCATGATTTTTTCCTATTTCCAAGGCATAAAGGAATTAATAGAACATCTGGAGGTATTGGGAAGAAAAAAGCTTCAGAAAATGAAAGTATTGAAATAGAATAATTGCTGTTTGGTTTAGTAGAAAGATTCAGTACCCAATCATATATATTTTTAATAAAATTCAATTATTACTCAGATATTACGGCTACACAAGACATAACTTCTCTTTGAGCGTTCAAGCCAATAGGTTTATTTACTAATTTACCATTTATGATTAGAGCACTTGAGCCACCACCATCTAGATTTAATGCTTCTTCACAATTAAATTGAGCCATTAACATCGCAAGTTCTTTCAAGTAAACACCCCTACTGTCTACTTGGCGTCCGTCTACAACCATGAAGATGACATCTCCATTTTTTTTATAACCCACAGCTGTCCTTGGTTGAACGCCATCTACAGGTGTATTAAAAAAAATTTCTTCTTCTGTAGTTACCATTTGTAAGCCTTTATTAATTAGAACAGGTCCGGCATGCATAGCTTCAACAACTGACCAATAATGAGCATTATTATAATTTACTAATCCTGGACTACCAGGTCTATTATTGATTGGAGAATTCCAATAAAAAATAGAATCATTTATTGTACTAGCCCAACCAATATCAACAGTATTATTAGACATTATTCCAAGAGCGCCTCTATTAATGTTATACCGAATATTATCCCTTATAACAGAGCCACTTGCTGGTTCAATCAATTTATTTTTAGATTTTAAAAGACCAACATGACTTATAGGATATTGCCCTCTAGAAAAGTAACCTCCATTGATAACGACGACAGCCCCAGTCTTTTTTGCCATATCTTGAGGAGTTTCTATACCATCCTCATCATCTGAAACTAAAATTTTAATTTTATTATTATACTTTGGAATAACAACAGCCCAGGCTCTAAGCGGAACATCTGAATTATAACCTTCCATAAGTATAATTCCACCACCAATATTGTTATCTTTAATAACCCAATTCATTTCAATAACAGTATGAAACTGAGAACGGTTACAAGAACTTATAAAAATGAAAAATGTTACGAAAATAAATTTTACGGCAATATTAATAAACATCATTTAATAATGAAACAGAAAAGTTTCTGGATGCTAGCAAGACATCATTTTCATCTACTATATCAACTCTCCATTTACCGGTTTGAGAAGAAAGAATAGTTTTTCTACTCCAAGACCTATAGTTATAAGCAGTCTTAATATTATAAACAACTGTGGTAACTTTTTTATCCTTAAAATACCAAAGGTGTTTTATTTCTTTTTTTGGACCACTATTTGAAATTTTTGTATAACAAAATAACGAATCGACATTATTAGTAAACTCAAAACCGGGTTTAATTGGGTTCCTCTTATAAACCCCTCTGCAAATAATAATTTCCTTTACATCTAGGGTGTTTACTTTCTTGACACTATCAACACTTTTGACATTAGTAGTAAGTGAATTATCGCTCTCATTATTTTTTTTAGGTTTTTCTATATCTTTTTTAAAAATAATATTAGAATCAATAATAATTGGTTTTGGGTCAAAAGAAACAATTGGCATTGTTTTAGAATTTGGATTTATCAATTTCTTTTTTTGCTTAGCTTTTTTAATGACTTCAGAATTATCAGTTTGAAATAAAATATTTTTTTTAGGATTATCATGAGCATATTTTGGTTGATCAATATTTTCTAAATCTTGATTCACAATATAACTGATGCAAAAAACAATATATATCAGGAATAGCGGTAAAGATAATCTTAAAACTTTAAGAAAATGAGAAATAGCAAGGAACATAACAAATAAACAACTAACAAGAAAAAATGTAAAATTCATAAAATTTTTATGTGCTTACAAGTCGGAGCGACAGGATTTGAACCTGCGACCCCTGCAACCCCATTGCAGTGCGCTACCGGACTACGCCACGCTCCGATTTATTTTTTAATAATTTGAAGTATTTCATGGAGTTCATTTTTTAAACTGTTAATTAATTTAGAATTAACGACTGCAGATTGGCCAGGTTTAACTGCTTTTGATGAAATAGCAGCTCTAGCTCCCTCAATAGTAAATTTCTTACCATGAAGTAAATTTTTAATCTCTAAAATAATATCAATATCTTTTTGACGATAAGTTCTATTTCCTGCCCTATTTTTGGGGGGAGTTAATTGTTTAAATTCTGTTTCCCAGTAGCGTAAAACATAAGACTTAAGACCAACAATTTTACTGACTTCACCAATTGAGTAATAAAGTTTTTTAATTTCACTTTTCATATTTATTTCTATTTAACTTAATACTTTATATTAATAACAATAAAATATTGTATCAACCTTAATTAGCTCTTTTGATAAAGCATAAAACTATCTAATAATTTTGATAATAATTCAGGTACTATTTTCATTTTATCTTCAGGTTCGACTAATGCAATCCTTGCCTGTTTACTTCCAGTATTACTATCAGAATAAAACCCCGTCATTGGTGCAAGCAATAAAGTATAAATTTTAGAATCAATATTACACCTCCCGTAACTAGCGCAATATTCAATAAAATCTGAAATGTTAAAACTTATTGGTACGATATTTTTGAAATCTAATACAATGTAAATTGCAGCTTGAGGTTTTGATATTATCAATCCTGGCAACACTTTTCTAAAGCCTAATACTAATTCATCGATTATTTTTAAATAATAATTTCTTTGACTATTATACCAGCTAACAATTTCTGTTGAATTTAAGTTTGCAACAGATGAAAATATATATTGCCCGATAACATTTGCACAAAGATTGGCAGTATACTCAGATCTTACTTTTTTATACATATCTTTATTATCTGTTACTAACGCACCTATACGCAAACCACAGGCATTCCATACTTTCGATACAGATTCAATGCTAATCCTTCGACCAACTATTTCAGGAACATCTTCTTTAGATATATCCCAAATACTTGTTGGACCATTTTTCGTAAAATAAATATTCCTATATGCTTCATCACTAATTAACCATATATCTTTTTCAACACACAGTTGCGCAATTTCAATAATTGATTTTCTTGAAATTTGCTGCCCAGTAGGATTATCGGATGGGATAACCAATATTCCATTAGGTTTATTTTCCTCTACTTGCTTACGCAACAGGGTAATATCTATTTCAGAAAAAAATCCATCATCGTTAAATGAGCGGTAAAAAGAAACACTGGAAATTGAAAGTCTTTTAGAAAATTCATTATAATTCGTATACAATGGGTCAATAAATAATATAGTTTTATCACTTAGTGGGTCACATATACCTAAAAGCATTAATTCCATAGCTTGAGATCCGCCATCAGTGATGACGCAATGAATATCTTTGCTCATATCAACTGTTAGCTCTGCACTAATAGATTGAATTATAGCATCAGCACATTCTTTAGTGCCTTCACTAGAACTATAACGTACAACACCATTTTTAAAAGGAGAGTTTTCACTTAGTAAGTTTTTTGCTCTGGCTATCATAGCAGGATGCATTGGAAGAGAAACATTACCAATAGCAAGGTTGATGACACCTACTTCTGATATGTCTAATCTGGATCTATAAGATATTTGAGCCTTTCTAATTGATGAAGGCTCTCTTTGTTTATAATAGGAAGATAAACGTGGAGACATTTAAGGAAACAATACTTTAAGGCTAAACGGAAAAGTCACAACGAGCTTTAAAACGTTAAACCTTAAAGTATTCATACTTATTTATTCAATAAAATTATCTTCTACCCTTAAAAGGTTTTCTACCTCTATCTCTGCTACCTTGGTTTCTATCACGCTTCGGAGGTGGTGTCCATCCCTCAGGCTTTTCAAGTAATGCTTTTCTACTAAAATCAAGCCTGCCTTGGTCATCAATTTTCATTAGTTTTATTTTCATTGCATCGCCAGGCCCACAGACATCTTCAACTTTATCGACTCTATGCCATTCTAATTCTGAAATATGAACTAGACCTTCACGACCAGGCGCAAACTCCACAAATGCCCCGAAATTCATTAACCTCGTAACTTTACCATCAAACTCCATACCTACTTCAGGTTCAAATGTGATCGCTTCAACTAACTTTATTGCTTCCTGACATTTTGCCGCATCTTGTCCTGCAACGGTAACTATACCATCATCATCTACATTTACCTCACATTCGGTATCTTCAATGATTTTTTTAATATTTTTACCACCAGGGCCTATTAGAGCACCAATTTTCTCTGGGTTAATCTGAATTGAAGTAATTCTTGGAGCAAATTCTGATAATTCTCCTACCTCAGGAACAGATTCGTACATTTTATCAAGAATATGCATTCTACCTTCATTTGCCTGACTAAGCGCATCAGTCATAAGCTCAAAAGATATGCCATCAATCTTCAAGTCAAGCTGGATTGCCGTCACACCTTCTCGAGTACCTGCAATCTTAAAGTCCATATCACCAAGATGGTCCTCTAAACCAAGTATATCACTTAATACAGCATTTCTAGTTCCATCAGTGATTAAACCCATTGCGATGCCCGCGACATGTCCTTTTAGAGGAGCACCCGCACACATCAATGATATTGAACCTCCACAAACAGAAGCCATAGATGAGGAGCCATTTGATTCCATTATTTCAGAAACAATTCTAATAGTGTAAGGAAAATCATCATAATCTGGAAGTACTGGCTTTATTGCCCTTTGAGCGAGATTCCCATGACCAATCTCTCTCCTACTCGTAAATCCAATACGACCAACTTCGCCAACGCAGTATGGTGGGAAATTATAATGTAAATAATAATTCTTTTTATAATCTTCATCCATACTATCAATTATCATTTCATCTCTTTTTGATCCAAGGGTAGTAACAACCAGTGCTTGTGTCTCACCTCTAGTGAATAAAGCGGATCCATGAACCCTTTTTAAAATTGAAGGATCGATTGTTATTTCACGAATATCTGTTGTTGCACGTCCATCGGATCTAACACCGTCTGATAAAATCATCTCTCTCATTGATTCTTTAAAAAGCGCATCAATAATAGATTTTATTTCATTTTCTTGATCAGGAAACTTTTCATTAGCTGAAGACAATATTGCTTTTGTTAATTCTGACTTGGATTCATTTCTGACAACTTTATCAGTTATTTTAACGATTTGATCAATTTTATCATTGAAATCACCTTTAACAAATGCGTCTAGTTCAGCGTTTTGAGCAACTTCATGTATGTCCATTTTTGAAATATCAAGCATAGATGCTAGATCCTCTTGAACTGAAATTATCTCAAGAATGTACTTATGAGCATATTTAAGGCCCTCAATAATTACATCTTCTTTGACTTCCTTAGCCTCCCCCTCAACCATAACAATATTTTCTTTATTACCAGACACAACCATTTCGAAAAGGCATTCGTCTAATTGTTCTCTAGTAGGATTAAAAATAAAATCAGACCCAATCAGACCCACTCTAACAGTAGCAATAGGGCCATTCCAAGGAATATTAGAAATAAGGAGAGCAGCTGATGCTCCTACACCAGCCCAAGTATCGGAAAGATTTTCACCATCACTCTGCAGAACGGTAACCATTACTTGAGTTTCATTTTTAAATGACTTCGGAAACAGGGGTCTTATTGGCCTATCTGTTAAACGACTAGTCAAAACCTCACCTTCAGTGGGCCTAGCCTCTCTTTTGAAAAATCCTCCAGGTATTTTACCACTGGCGTAATGTTTTTCACGATACTCTACTTGCAGAGGGAAATATCCTATATCTTCCCTAGCTTCTTTAGCAGCATTAACAGCTACTAACAGAACTGTTTCTCCATAAGTTAATACAATAGATCCTGCAGATTGCCTAGCAATCTTGCCAGTCTCCAACGTTAGCGTCTTACCGCCTATTTCTTTTTCAACATTTTTCATAATTTTCTATTTCTTCCTTCTATCCACGAATTGATAATTCTTTAATAAGTGTTACATAAGATTTAGTATTAGTCTTTGACAAATACTTCAGCAATTTTTTTCTTTGAGAAACTAATTGCACTAATCCTCTTCTTGTATGCTTATCTTTTTTGTGTATTTTTACGTGTTCTGTTAATTCTGAGATTCTATGGGATAATATAGCCACTTGCACCTCAGTTGCACCGGTGTCATCTTTACTCTTCCCAAATTTTTTTATAATTTTTTCTTTATCTTCTTTTGTAATAGGCATCCTATTCTCCTAGTTCGTATTTGTACTTTAAAGAGAGACATGTTTTTTCATCTTTCTCTAATTGATTAATTAAATTATTTACTGAAGAAAACTTCTTCTCATTCCTAATTCTTTCTAAAAACTCAATCCAAATAATATTACCATATAAATTATTTGGGATATCCCCAAAGATATGAACTTCTAGAACTAACTTATTTTCTTCGAAGGTTGGTCTGTGTCCGAAATTACACATTCCATAACGACTAAGTCCATCAATAATACACCTAGTAAAATATACACCTTTTTTAGGGAATAACTGATTTTTGTCAATTGAAACAAGGTTAGCTGTAGGATATTTTAATTTGTGACCTCTGCCTGAGCCACTAACGACATTTGCGTAAAATCCAAAAATTGAACCCAACTCATAATTCGCCCTTCTAATGTAGCCGCCCTCAATTAGCTTTCTAATATTAGTACTAGAAATAACTATTTCACCATCTTTTAAAGGTTCGACAATTTCAAATTGGATTTTATTATTTTTACAATAATCCCCAAGAAATTTTGTATCTCCGGACCTTTTAAATCCAAAAGCATGGTTTTTACCAGCAATTATCGTTGATGGATTGAAATACTCAACTACAATACTATCTAAGAATTTTTTTGCTTCTATCATCATTAGACTTGAATCAAATTCAAGAACAACTAATATATCTAAACCAATTTTACTTAAGATCTCAATTTTTCTATCGAGGCTCATTATAAGATCAATAGTATTGTTTTTTTCATTTACTATACTTCTGGGGTGAGGGTTAAAAGTTATTAATACAGATTTAAGTCCATTTGAAACAGCCAAAGATTTAACTTTACTAATTAAATGAAAATGCCCCCTATGAATACCATCATAAGACCCAATCGTAATGACACTACTATCGAGCTTTTCGACAGTACTTAGACCGTAATGGATTTCCATGATGAAATGAATTTTTCTAAGGTTAAAGATTCTGTGACATCAAAATCACCAACCTTTGTTCTTCTAAGGTTAACTAAATATCCAACAGTCCCAATTTTTTTTGCTATATCCGCTCCAAGAACTCGTATGTAGGTTCCCTTAGAACAATTAACGCTAAAATTTATCTTGTCCTCCGAGAAATCATTGATGTATATGCTATTAATCATAATGTCATTTTTTTCTCTTTCAACTTCAATGTTTTTTCTAGCTAATTTATAGAGTCTTGTGCCATTTTTTTTCTTAGCAGAAAACATAGGAGGAATCTGTTTTTGCTTTCCTAAAAAAGATTTTAAAACGTTGTTTAAAAGTCCTTCATCTATTGTTGGAACAGGACTCTCTTCTACTAGTTCCCCCTCAGTGTCCAATGTATTTGTTGCCTCACCTAATTTTAATTCTGCAATATATTCTTTATCGAAATTAGTAATAGATGAAAGCTGTTTAGTATCTTTTTCAGTTCCAATAATTAAAACGCCAGTAGCAAATGGATCAAGAGTTCCCCCGTGTCCAACTTTTTTATGCTTAGTTACATTTCTAATTTTTTTAACAAC
>JABGWJ010000204.1 GCA_018645565.1 bacterium
TCAGAAAAAGAGATTTTGTTGTATTCTGTAAGCGAAGATAAAATACGGATATACAATGCTTTTAACTTTCCAAACCCTTTCAGCAATCAAACCAAATTCACTTTTGAACTTTCTTCAAATGCGCAAGTATCCATTAGTATTTATACTTTAGGTGGTAAAAAAATAAAACAAATCGATAATAAATCTTATCAGCAAGGATTCCACCAAGTAAATTGGAATGGACGCAACCAATTTGGAAGTCTACTTGCAAATGGCGTATACATATACAAAATAATCGCAAAAAACAGCACAAGCAATACTAACCATATTGGCAAAATAGCTATAAATAGATAATTGCAATAAAGTGAAAAAAGACAGAAACATAATACTAGCTTCAAATTCTCCCAGGCGATCGGACTTATTGCATATGATAGGCTTAAAATTTGATATAATACCTAGTAATGTGAATGAAAAAGAAAAGATTGGATTATTTGGAAAGTACTTTGCAGAATACTGGAGTCAAGAAAAAGCAATCTCTGTTTCACATAATAACCCAGATAGACTAATTGTTGGCGCAGATACAATAGTTATTGCAAAAGGTAAGATTTTAGGTAAGCCCAGAAATAAAGAAGAAAGTATTGAAATGCTAAAAATACTTTCAGGCAGCGTTCATCGTGTCATCACTGGTGTTACCATATTTTGTAAACAAGAGCAAATAATTAAAACTTTTAGTGAAACAACTAAAGTATCTGTTTTAAAAATCCCAGACGAAAAATTAACTTTTTACATTAATAACTTCAATACACTTGATAAAGCAGGTAGCTATGGAATTCAAGATTGGTTTTCAGTTTGGATAAAAAAGATAGATGGTTGCTATTACAACGTTATGGGCTTACCCTTATCAAAATTTTACTTTTATTATTCAAAAATAATGAAAGGTTATTTTCCCAAAAATAGTCATGACAAAATATAATTCACAAAATCATAGATGATTTTGAAAAAGTGATGCTATTTAAAATCAGTACATGGCAGTATTTTTGTATATATTAATGATATAACAATGGCACAGTTTTATAAAGAATTAAAAGAGTTACGAGTTTCTAAAGAAATCAGCCTTGAGGATTTAGAATCAAAAACAAAAATAAATATTAAATACCTGAAAGCAATTGAGGAGGGAGATTTTAATGTTTTACCTACTCCTTATTTACGTCTTTTTATACGCGCTTATGCTATCGAAATTGGTGGAGAGGCAGACAGGGCCTTAGATCAATTGGATTCATTTGTAGGAAACAAAAAGCCGTCCGTAAGTGCTTCCATTAAAAAAACCGATAAAGAAAATGATGAACTTTTTGATAATTCTAGCATATCAAGTCTTTTATCTAATTCAAATTTAAAGCTTCGCAAAGATCTACTTAAGGTTTCAATGGTATCAATCTTATTTGTATTTTCAATTTTTATAGTTAAAAAAATCTTTTCTAATGAGTCAAGCACCATAAATCAATTATCACCACAATTAAATCAAAAACAAATTAAAATTATTTCAGAAGCGCAACTTTTAACCGATTACAATGAAGATAAGTTCATTGAGAAATCACTTAACATTGAACCGCCATTCTTTTTTTCAATCAATACAGATAATCAAATTGGAATTATTGTTACGCAAGATACATTAAAGCCATACCGCAAGTTTTTATATCCAGGATCCGAACTAGATTTAGAGGGTTTTATAGAAACTGCTCAAATTATATTTACAAATACCGAGAAAGTCAAAGCAAGGCTAAATGGCGTAGACTTATCTTTAATTGAAAATTATCCACACCCTTTAAAATTGACAATACGCTCATCACCTCCCAGTATTACTGTTAGGCTCTATACGCCTTTTAATTAAAACAACAGCTCTAGAAAAAATTTACAAAAATTAATGTATTGCATATCATGCAATACAAAATCTTCCTTATTCTTCAAATATTTATTGTTATATAATCCCTAATTATTTAAGATAGTGGTGAATTGTGGGTAACTTTCCCTACTTTTCAAAAAAACATGACGTTAAATAAAGATACTTTTACAGGTGAGTATCAATACTCACTAGATTCAAAAGGTAGGGTTAACATTCCTGCAAAATTCAGGCAAGCTCTATCAAAAAAGAATCAAAACACCTTTGTAGCAACAAGAGGTCAAGATCCTTGTGTATGGATATATCCCCTAACTGAATGGAAAAAGATTGAGGATGAGCTTCGTAATTTGTCTTCAGTATCTGGTATTCATAGAACTTTTATTAGGCAGATTGCAAGATCTGCTACCCCTTCCACATGCGATAAACAGGGGCGGATTACTCTTAGTCCGTCCCTGATATCATTTTCTCAGATTGATAAAAATGCTTTAATCATTGGTATGATAAATAAAATTGAAATTTGGAATCCAGAGACATTAAAGACTGTTGATGAAAAGAACATGATAGAAGATTCAATAGAACTTAATTCACTAGCTGATAAAATAGTGATTTAAGTATTAGATGATTGCCTCAAATACTCCCAATCATATACCAGTAATGCCAAATGAAGTATTATCACTTATGGACCTTAAACCTCAAGGAAAATATGTAGACGGAACATGTGGGCTTGGTGGCCATGCGGAAATGATTCTTTCTGGTCTTTCAAAAAAAGGATTTCTTCTAGGTTTAGACATCGACAAAGACGCTATAAAAATTTGCAAAAAGCGCCTAGATAATTTCAGTTCTAATTTTCATATTGAAAAAAAATCCTATTCAGAATTATCAAGTGTTTTAAAAATTATTGGAATGGGTCAGGTTGATGGAATCTTATTGGACTTAGGCCTGTCATCTTTACAGTTAGATTCGCAATCAAGAGGTTTTAGTTTTAAAGAATCATCTCATCTTGATATGCGATTTGACCAAGGTAGCAGGATTGATGCTGCTAGTATTATAAACAAATCCTCAGAGTCTGAAATAGCTGACATTATTTATTATTATGGCGAAGAGAGAAGGTCAAGGTTCATAGCAAAAAAAATATTTCAAAACAGACCAATAAATACAGTTGATCAGTTTGTTGAAATACTTAAAAAATGTGCGCCGCCACATAAAAGAAATAAAACGCTAGCAAGAGTCTTTCAATCTTTTAGAATCGCCGTGAATAAAGAACTCGATAATTTATCGAGTTTTTTAGAAAAATATTTGGATTGTTTAAAGGTCGGAGGAAAAATAATTATTATAAGCTTCCATTCTCTTGAAGACAGAATTGTAAAAAGGAGCTTTAAGGAAAGTAGCCGTAAAGGACAGTTAAACATTATCACAAAAAAACCAATTATTGCTTGTGAAGATGAACGCATCAAAAATAGTAGATCAAAAAGCGCAAAATTAAGGTGCGCAGTAAAATTATGATTTCAAGAACAAGACAGAATAGAAAATCCTTAAAAACATCAAGCTTTTACCAAGGATTAATTTTTTTCTTTTCAACAATTGGAAGCATCGTTTCTCTGATTTTATATCTATGGATTTTCAAAGAAATTGATGAATCAATTCTTTCAGTAGAAATACAAAATGCCACAGCAAGGTCTTTGAAAAATGAATTAGACGAGTTAAAAAATAAAATTGAAAACCTTAGTCGGTCAGATGTAGTAACTGCTAGGGCAACAAATGAATTAAACATGACCATAGCAATCCCTGAGACTCTGGTCATCGCAATGAAACAAGATGAGGACAGTAAACTTTGACAAAGTCTTATACAAAGTATAAATCAAGAATAAGATTTGTAAGTTTATTTATAATTCTATTTTGGTTTACGCTTTGTGCTAAACTTTTTAGCGTTCAAGTTTTTAATGGACAAAAACATAAAAAAGTACTCATAGCCCAATCTCAAAGGAAAGAAATCATTCTACCGGAAAGAGGGAATATTTTTGATAGAAATAATGATGCTTTGACAAGAAATATTTCACACTATACTCTTAGCGTTAATCCTCAAAAAATAACTGCTAAAAAATCTTTAGCAAATGCGCTTAGTGATATTACTTCTGGTACAAAAGAACAATACTTAAAAAAGTTAAACTCAAAAAAGAAATTTGAATTTCTTGTAAGAAATATTCGAATTAATCAATCTGATCTTGAGATATTAAAAACATTTTCTGGATTAAATATTTCAAAGCAATTCCACAGGTTTTATCCTCATGGCTTAATTGCGAGTCAAATTCTGGGATATACTGATTCGGATGATAACGGTATATCTGGACTAGAAAAAGATTATAATAAGTATTTATCTGGAACAGCAGGAAAATCAATTAAAAGCAAAGGATGGAAAGGAAAATTCCAAAATAGAAGTGATTTACCATATACTGCTCCATTAAATGGAAGTAGTATTGAACTTACGCTTGATTTGAATTATCAAAGTATTTTACAACAGGAACTAGAAAAAAGGCTTAAAGAAACTAGCTCAAAATCAGCAATGGGGGTTATTATGAATCCTCAAACTGGCGCAATACTAGCCATGGCATCAGTTCCAACCTTCAATAATAACGACTTCTCAAAGTACCCGCTAGATAACCATAGGTGCAGGGTAATAACAGATCAATTTGAGCCAGGATCAACCTTTAAAATAGTTGCGGCTACTGCTGCCCTTTCTGAGCATAAAATCAATTTAAGTGAAGAATTTAATTGCGAAAATGGCCAATTTAATTATTTCGGAACATCAATTAAAGATCATGAACCATATGAATTTTTGAACACCTCGCAAATAATTCAAAATTCAAGCAATATTGGAATTATAAAAATTGCAGAAAGAGTTGGCAGTAGCTCAATGTATAAATATGCTAGGCTCTTTGGCTTTGGCTCTACAACAAATTTAGGTTTAGATGGAGAGACACCGGGAAAAATTAAGCCAGAAAAAGAATGGAGTAGAATATCTATTGGTCAAATATCTATGGGACATGAAGTCGCAGTAAATACACTCCAGCTTGCAACTGCATTTTCTGCGATTGCAAATGATGGTTACATAGTAAAACCTCACATTGTGAAAAAAATATATGGACCAGATGACAAAACTAAGTTTCACAACCTAACAAAAGTAAAAAGGAAAATATCAACAGAAGATATAGTAATTCAAATCAAAAAAATGTTAAGAAAAGTAGTCGTTAACGGCACTGGGACTGAAGCAGATATCGCAGGTTGGGAAGTCGCTGGAAAGACTGGTACCGCTCAAAAATATATTGATGGTAAATACTCAAATAATCATTTCATTTCTAATTTCGTAGGATTTTTGCCTTCCAGTAATCCGAAATTATTAAGTGCAATTGTACTTGATGAGCCTGAAAGCCCGATGCACTGGGGCGGTCAAGGTGCTGCGGTAGCTTTTAGACGTATTATGCAAAGAATAATTAATATGGATGATACAATAGTACCTCCTTTAAAAAATCAAAAAAAAGCAGAACCAAAATTCCTAGTATTAAAGAAAAATAAAGAGGAACTGAAATCGTTACCAATGTCATTAAGTACAATGAATATAGAACAGCGAATTAAGGTCCCAAATGTTATTGGGAAAAGTTTAAAAAGTGCCATAAAACGTATTTCAGAAGTCGGTTTGAGAGTAAAAATAAGTGGTTCTGGTCAGGTCGTCTCGCAAACTCCAAGACCTGGACGTATTTTAAATAAAAACGATGTGTGTACGCTCAATTTAAAATAAAATGATTTTAACGAACTTAATTAATGGATTAGCTCCAATAGAAAAAAAATTTAATGACGTTTTGATAAATGGAATAAATATCAATTCAAAAGAGGTATCCCCAGGTTCACTTTTTGTAGCAATTGAAGGTCATTCAAATGATGGTCATAGTTTTGTCAATGAAGCTTTTAAAAATGGAGCATCAGCCGTTATATCAGAAAAACATCAGGCAAGTGAAATAAATAAACCTCAAATAATTGTTAATGACACTAGAAAAGCGGTATCAATAATTTCATCTCGTTTTTACGATAATCCATCTAAAGAATTAGTTATAATTGGAGTCACTGGCACTAACGGCAAGACAACAACTTCCTATATAATTAAAGAATGTTTAAGCCAAGCAGGTCTTAAAACAGCACAAATTGGTACTACGGGTGTCATTGCAGAAGGATATAAACAAGAAAAAACTCTCACCACCCCAGATGCTATTACTCTTCAAAGGTTATTACGAAATTTAGTAAAACAAAGTTTTTCTCATGTAGTCATGGAGGTTTCATCCCACGCATTAGAACAATTTAGAGTGCATAATATAGATTTTAATATTGTTGTATTTACCAATTTAAGCGAAGAGCATCTTGACTATCATGGCACTATGGAAAATTATTTTCATGCTAAATCGAAGCTCCTTGAATTATTAGATCCTAAAACCGGATTAGCAGTTATCAACTACGATGATCCATACGGTGAAAGACTGCTTGGTAATACAAAAAGAGAATCAATCGCTTTTTCAAAGAAAAATAGCGATGTAATATATTTTGAAAATCTTAATTCTAAAGATGGTAAAATTTTTGGATCAATATCAACCAAAGGTATTGCATATAATATAAACTCGCAGCTTATAGGTGGTTTTAATCAAGAAAACATACTTGCTTCTGTTTCCGTATTGCATGCGTTAAAAATCCCCAAGACTTCGATTGAAAGTGGTATAAAAAAATGTAAAAAAATTCCGGGAAGACTTGAAGTATATAAACTTAAATCTGGTGCAAAAGCAGTAATCGATTATGCCCATACACCTGATGCTTATAAAAAAATATTAAAGACGTTAAAAACTATACTCAAAGATGGAAATAAGCTTTATATAGTTTTTGGTGCTGGAGGAGATAGAGATCGAAATAAAAGATCACATATGGCAACAATTGCAGAAAAATACTGTGAAAAATGTTTTATAACTCCAGACAATCCTAGGTATGAAAATTTAAAAAGCATAAATGACGATATCATTTCAGGCTTCACACAAGAATGTTATACAATATATGAAGACAGAGAGCAGGGATTAAAAAATGCTAATAAATTAGCCAAAAAAGGTGACATCATAGCAGTACTTGGCAAGGGCAATGAGGAATATCAAGATATAGAGGGACAGCATTTCTTTCATTCCGACAAAAAAATTATAATGAAAATGCAATGAGAATAGACCTTAAAGATTATAAAAGTATAAATCCGATTATAAAGATGGTTACAGGCCATGACTTATTTGGTCAAATAAAAGGTGTTACCACTGATAGCCGAGAAGCAATAGATGGTGATTTATATATAGCCCTTGAAGGTTCTGTAAATGATGGACATAGCTATCTAGAGGAAGTAGACGCTCTTAATGTTGCAGCAGTTTTAATAAATAAAAATAAGGGTTCAAGCAATCTAAAAGCTCAAAAAATTGAGGTTACGGATACAAAAAAAACTCTTGGAGACATAAGCAAGGAATGGAGGAGAAAATTTGATATTCCTGTCATTGGAATAACAGGTTCAAATGGAAAAACATCCACAAAAGATTTATTATATCATGTACTTAAAAAAAAATATAATGTCCATTTGACTCGTGGTAATTATAACACATCAATTGGTTTGCCTTTAACTATGCTGGAGATTAACAATAGTCATGAAATATCAATTGTTGAAATGGGGGCAAATCAAGTTGGAGACATAGAATATTTATGTGCACTAGCAAAACCAACCCACGGTTTAATTACGAACGTATCTTCAGCACATCTTGAAGGGTTTGGCAATATAGATAATATTATAAAAACTAAAGGCGCATTGTTCGAGGCATTAAAAAATGGAGTTTCTTTTGTTAATTATGCTGATGATAAGGTGAAAAATGCACATAAGTTGGGTAAAAAAATCACATATGGTTTAAATGAAATTTGCGACTTCCCTGCTGACATTCATCACGATGAAGATGGCTCAATAATTTTAACTATAGATTCTCAAGAAATTCATACTCAATCACAAAATCTATCATTTGCGAAAAATATAATTGCTGTTGCTTCTATAGCAATAACATTGGGAATAAAATGGAATCATTTTCAAGAAAGAATATTATCTTATCAACCTCCGAAGGGCCGTTGTGAAGTATCCAAATATGATAAAATAACTGTTATTGATGACACTTATAATTCTAACCTCGAATCTTGTTCTGCAGCTATTGATTACCTTAAAGCATTTTCTGGTAAAGGGCGAAAAATAGTAGTACTGGGCGACATGCTTGAACTTGGAAAAGCTTCAGAAGAGCAGCATATAGCCCTTGGTTATAAATGTTCATCTTCAAATTTAGATGCAATTTTCACTTTGGGGGAAAATGCTTTTTTTATAAAAAAATCTATAACAGGTATTCAAAAAAATCATCATTTTGAAGTTCGTCAAGATTTGATTGATTCACTAAAACTAGAGTTAAAGGATAACGACACAATTTTATTCAAAGGCTCAAGAGGAATGAAAATGGAAAAAATAATTGAAGGAGTTTTTGAAAAGTAATGTTAACGAGATATTTCTTACAATTTAAAGAGAGTATAAGCATTTTTAATTTATTTGAATATTTGACATTTAAGATCGCCTTGTCTGCAATTACCGCTTTATTAATATCATTTATAATTGGTCCTATTGTTATTAAAAAACTTAAAAAATATCAAATTGGTGAAGAAATAAGAACTAATGGACCAAAATCACATTTAGCAAA
>JABGWJ010000035.1 GCA_018645565.1 bacterium
CTGTCCAGCCATTCCTTCAGAACTTCTTGAAAGTGAATTGTTCGGACATGAAAAAGGTTCTTTCACTGGAGCAGATGAGAAAAAAGATGGAAAATTTTTGGTTGCTAATGGTGGAACTATTTTTTTAGATGAGATAGGAGACATGAGCACTTCTCTGCAGGCAAAGATACTAAGAGTTTTGGAAAGCGGTGAAATAGAAAGAGTTGGCGGAGCAGAAACTCATACAGTGGATGTGCGAGTTATTTCTGCAACAAACCAGGACCTAAATGAGAAGATTAAAGAAGGAGAATTTAGAGAAGACTTATTTCATCGTATAAATGTTTTCCCTGTCACGCTTCCTCCACTTAGAGACAGAAAAGTGGATATTCCTCTCTTAACTTATGCTATTTTTAAATCTCTTAAAAAGAAGCATAGTCTAAATGTTGCCTACATCGCACCAAAAGCAATTGATAGATTAATTGACTATTCATGGCCAGGAAATGTTAGAGAGCTTGAAAATACTTTAGAGAGAGCTCTTTTGATTTGCAATAATAAATACTTAACCGAAGAAGATTTAGGTGCAGTATTGGATGAAAAAGAAACAATTATTGACGCTCAAAAAGAACGAGACACAATTAAACCTGGTCTAGAAGAAGAACCAGAAAAAAATCCTCCATTAAATAGCGATGCAGTTGTAGAAACAATAACAGATTCAAATCCTATACTTAAAATTGCAACTCTCAAAGAAATTGAAATGGACGCAATAAAATCAAGCGTTGAAAGAAATAAATGGAACATGACTACAACAGCAGAAGAATTAGGTATTAGTAGAATGACACTATATAGAAAATTGGAACAATATGGCCTCCGCGGCAAAGAGTAAAAATGCTGTAGAAATATTTTCCTACATCGCAAGAGATCAAAAATCATCTGTGGTGAAAGGTGAAATTAAAGCAATCGAAGAAAGAATTGTTTTAGAGCAGCTCAAAAAAATGGGGCTGGACCCAATATCAATCACAGTTAAAAAAGTTTCCATCTTTGAGAAACTGGATGTAAATGTATTTGACAGTGTTCCACCTGATTCAATATATAATTTTTCTAGACAACTATCCGTAATGCTAAAGGCAGGTGTACCCCTGATTGATGCTTTAGAATCAATGCTTTCAAAAACAATTAACCCGCTTTTAAATAAAACCATTAAAAAGATTATTGAAGATATTTCTGCCGGAGCCACCCTATCAAATTCATTGGAAAAACATCCAAAAGTCTTTGACACAATGTATATAAATATTATCAGAGCTGGAGAAAGCTCAGGCGTTTTAGAAACTGTTCTTTTTAAACTTGCAGATTTTATCAGTTACGATTTACAATTAACCAATGGCATCAAGCAAGCGATAAGATATCCAATGATTGTTATCGGAATAACCGTGACCGTTGGTTTTTATGCTGTTGCATTTATTTTACCTCGGTTTTCTGTCCTTTTTAGTCAAACGGGTATTGAATTGCCACTACCAACAAGAATTTTACTTGGGATTGATACTTTTTTACAAAATTATTCTTTTTATCTAATTGGAGGTATCGCAATACTCGCAGGATTATTTTTTCATTTTAAACGAACTAAAAAGGGCGCAATTGCTTGGGATAGGTTTAAAATTAATGCTCCTGTTTTTGGAAGAATCTTTAAGAACATGGCTATTTCAAGATTTTGTCATGTACTTGAAACACTCAATAGAACAGGTGTCCCAATTTTAGAATCTTTAACAATTTCTTCAAGAAGCACAGGCAATAGTTATGTACAGCACAAGCTCGCAAATACTAAATCAGATGTTGGGCTTGGTCATAAAATTGCTAAGTCCCTAGATAAATATGGTTCAGACATTTTTGAAGCACAACAAATAAAAATGATACAAGTTGGAGAAGAAGCAGCTTCCTTGGATGATATGTTAGTCGAAATTGCATTAATGGTTGATAACGAAACTCAGACAAGAGTTCGTACTCTTACCTCTACTTTAGAGCCTATTATTACTGTAATAATGGGCGCAATGATTTTAGTATTGGCTCTTTCTATATTTTTACCAATATGGGATATGTATGAATCCTTGGCCAATAACTAAAGAGTAATACTACCAAATTAAATAAACTTTATAGATAACAAAGTTTTGTATTAAATTATTTTAAGATAGTATCTAGAGATTAAAAGGAATAAGTATGTCAATTTGGGTTGTAAGAGGTGGAAAGTTTGGAGAATATGAAAATCGTT
The DNA here is from genome assembly GCA_018645565.1 of bacterium. Classification (GTDB taxonomy): domain Bacteria; phylum Fidelibacterota; class Marinisomatia; order Marinisomatales; family UBA1611; genus TMED80. The sequence continues at coordinate 2,240 of JABGWJ010000035.1, forward strand.
TTCTTCAAGAGAGCAAAGTATATTTAACAAGAGATGGTTTTAAAACTGACCTTAATAAAATTGCTGAGCAAGCAGCGCTTCGTATTTCTCTAGATGAATTTTACCCTACGCAACCATCCTCAAAACTTTCAAGTTGGTCTGATCAAATATGGTCATTTGCCCATGAAGTACAACAAAAAGATTGGGTTATAGTTCCAAGTAAACTAAGCCCCGTATTGCATGTTGGCGAGGTTATAGGTGGATACGTTTATGAAAAGGGTGGCGTAGACCCTTATTATCATTCTAGAGAAATTAAATGGATAGAAAAAGATATCCCCAGAGGATATTTCCCAACAGATATTCTTTATCAATTAGGTGGATTTAAAGATGTGTTTAATGCTGATGGTGTAGAAAAGGTTTTTCATACCATGGCGGATAACGATTGGGCACCAACAAAAGACGATGATACTAGTTACGATCAAATGAATGAACTTGTGGCGTTACTCCAAGAAATTTCAAGAGATCAAATTGCTCAACTAATTAGAACAAAGTTTAAAGGTCATAGACTTGCTAAACTTGTAAAAGCTGTCATGGAAGCAAAAGGCTACACCACTCATATGGGCTCATCAGATGAATCAGGCTCTGATTTAGATATTCTTGCTGCTAAAGGGGGAATGGGATTTGATGATGATGCAAGGATATGCATTCAAGTTAGAGCAGATGACGTTCCCGTTGCGACACTTGATAAGTTTTTAGGAACGATGAATGACGTTGGAGCCAATTACGGACTATTGGTAGCTTGGGGCGGTTTTAAGAGTAATGTAGAACAAGAACGATCAAATGAGTTTTTTAAAGTTCGACTATGGAACCAAAATGACTTAATTGATCAAGTTCTATCGCATTATGAAGATTTAGATAATTACATCATTGGTGAAATACCGTTAAAATCATTCTGGACTATAGCATCAGATCTAGATTAATAAGATTGTATCAAGTGTAACATACTGTTACAATATGTATTAATTTGCTGTCGAAAATTTTTAGTGATAAAATCTGTTTTTTTAAATAAATAGTATTTTTAGAGATAAAATAATATTTATATCTTTTTAAGTAACTTTTGGCACAGAGTTTGCTATATTAGGCCAAGTGCATTAAATATTTAACTAGGAAATCTAATTATGATAGAATTAAAAAATATCAAAAAAAAATTTAAAAGTATCAGTGGAAACTCACTAGCTGAGTTTGCTGTTACAACAGCGATGATGGCAACACTTGCTACAACAGCTGCTCCCAGATTCTCAGGAATTGGTGAAGGCGCTAAGGAGAAGAAGACATTAGCTGAGATTGATAAAATTGTAATTGCTTCTTCAAACTTTTTCAATAATAGAGTTACTGCTGAAGGGCGAGGAAGATTTCCAGGTCAAGAAAAATATAACATTGCAGTAGGTGGATACGATAGCGAAGTAATGCTTCTGTCTGCTATTGGTGAAGACGCTGATGAGTCAACCGCCTTTAATACTTACGACCATGGTGAAGGAGCCAAATGGAGATCTATATTTGGTACAACTGCTGCTGGGGCCAACAAAGCAACAGAGAGTGCTGTCATTGATGATCAAGGAACAGAAGGACACGTAGAGTACATGGCTGAATTTGCAAATAACGCAATTAAAAGCCCCTTCCAGGATGGCCACTATATATACATAGTTCTCCCTGGTGGAGTTGATTATGTTGATCCTGATGGCGATGGGACTTATGTGGCCGTGCAATGTTTAGAATGTTCGCCCATTTTATATGTAGCGGATAACGAGAATCCATCTAAGCTATTTAAAAAATACCAACCATAGTTTATTAATCAATAATATTATTTTAAAGCCCTGATTATTCAGGGCTTTTTTATTGTACCTAACTACCTATTTGTATCAAAAAATTACACATCTACTCTGTAACAAAATTATACAATATGTAAACAATCTTTATTTTTTCATTTCTTCCCTTCTACCCTTCTAAATTTATTTAAAATTATTTATTCTCTATAAAAACACTATTTTTTGACTTTATATCATTTGTGGCACGCCGTTTGTTATATATAGGTAACTATGAAAAAATTTAACAAGGTAATTAAAATGAAAAGACTATTTAATAAAATAAGAAGTAATAAAGGAAACTCACTTGCTGAGTTTGCTGTTACTGCAGCAATGATGGCAACA
>JABGWJ010000001.1 GCA_018645565.1 bacterium
TAAATTGGCATAGTTATAATGATGAACGCTGCCATCAAAAAATGGAATTCCTTTTGCCATAATTCCAACGCTACCATTATACATTGCCATCCACCTTACATCTGTTTTATTACCTGTTTCTTGAGGACGAACATATTTAAATGTTTGATCCCATACTTTCCCTGCAAATCTATCTATTCTAGCAGATGATTTTCGATCCCAATAACTTTCATGCGGGCCTCTTCCAAACCATTCTAAGCTATTAAATGAGCTTGGTATTGTTGTTTTCATTCCAAACCTAGGCAGCTCTGGTAGATTAGAACCAGAAGGATAAAGTGTCTGCTTTAATTTGACCATTCCATTACCATAAATATTATAGGATAATTGCAATCTACAATTACTTAATTCATGAAAATAATCAACTTTAACATTTTTAATGTTTCCAGAAGAAGATGTGTCTATAGATTGCATTAATAATTCATTATGAGCATTCTTCCAAATAGCACATCTTTCAGGCATGTCATTTCCTAAATCATTATCGGTGGGAGCACGCCAAAAGAATGGGGTTAGTTCATTACTTAAAATGTCAATATTTCTATAATTATACTTATTAAGAAAACCATTCTCTAGGTTAAAAGAGAGATGGAATTCGTCTCCTTTAATGAAAATTTCATTTTGCTCCACCTCAAAGGAAGTATTAAAAAATTGATTGGAATCAACTGGTAAGCTTAGCCTAGTAATAGGAAACCTAAATTGCCCCCAAGCAATTAGTGCCCCTTTAGAGATCGACTTTGTTGCTCTTTTTAGTTTTGCTTCAACAAGTAAAAAATATTCTACTCCTGGTCTTGGAATAATTGAAAATAGATTAAAAGTTAAGACCCTAGACTCTCCAGGCTCTAAATCTAATTTCCCCAAAGAACCAGAAATTTCCATTTTACCATTTCCGCGTATACTGTAACTAAACTCTAAATTGTCTAGATTAGTAAAATCGTATTTATTAACAATTTTTATTTTCCCATTTGACAAGTCAACTTCTTTAAAACCTACTGGCTGATATACTTTTTTAACTTCTGCTAGATGCGGATTAGGAGACCTATCCGCTGCCACTAGTCCGTTAGCACAAAAATTTGAATCATTATCATAGAATACGTCATTAAAATCTCCGCCATAGGCCCAAAATTCTTTGCTATTTTCATTTTCTTTTAAAATTGTTTGGTCAACAAAATCCCATATAAATCCACCTTGTAGCGATTTATACTTATCAATCACATCCCAGTAATCTTTTAAATTTCCGACACTATTACCCATTGCATGAGCATATTCACAAAGCACAAGTGGCTTAGAGGGGTTACTTTGAGCATATTTTTCAATGTAATCAATATTTTTATACATTGGGAACATCATGTCAGAGTGATTTTCTCTGCTTGCAGGCTCATAAACTACAGGCCTTGTTTGATCTTTTTCCGTTATCCATTTATATAATTTTTTAAAATTTGTTCCATCTCCAGCCTCATTCCCCATGGACCACATTATAATAGAAGGCTGGTTCTTATCTCTCTCAACCATACGCATTCCTCTGTCAATCCATTGATTAGCCCAAGAACTATCATTCGTGAGTTTTTCATACCCTTCATTGTGAAAGCGCATGCCATGAGCTTCAATGTTCGCTTCATTTATGACGTATAAACCATATTCATTACAAAGCTCATACCATTTTTCTTGGTTAGGGTAATGACTACAACGAACAGAATTTATGTTATTTTGTTTCATTATTTTGATATCTTCAATCATACTTTTTTCATCAACTACTCTTCCATTTAAAGGACTCCATTCATGTCTGTTTACTCCACGAAGTGTAATTGATTTACCATTCACTTTTAATATGCCATCTAATATTTCTATTTCTCTAAACCCTACTTGCTGCGTAAAGCTTTGCAGTATTTTCCCAAAAGGGTCTGCTAAAGTTATTTGTAGTAGGTATAAGCTGGGATTTTCAGCATTCCAATTGTCAACATTTTTAATTGTTTTTTCAAACCATATAGTTTTTTCGTTCGAGACCTTAGTTTTAACCGTGGAGTCCATTACAATTTTCCCGTTGCCTCCAATTTTGGATAGTATAGCAGAAATAACATGTTTCCCTTTATTTAGTTCATCACTAGCTAGACTTATACCAAGTTTTAATTCTCCATTTAAATACGAACTATCTAAACCGGATAATACATTAAAATCGGTAATTCTTGTTTTTGGAACTGAATATACATGGACATCCCTCTCAATCCCACTTAATCGCCATGTGTCTTGTCCTTCAAGATAACTTCCATCGGAAAACCTATATACCTCCACCGACACATTATTTTGTCCGTTTTTTATATAAGGCGTTATATCAAACTCGGCTGGCGTTTTTGAGCCCTGGCTATAACCTACTTTTTCTCCATTTATCCAAATATAAAAAGCAGACCTAACACCTGAAAATCTAATAAAAACATCACGGCCTCTCCAAAAAACAGGATACTGAAAAGACTTTCGGTAAGAACCAACCTCATTCCTATCATGTGGTATATTTGGAGGGTCTGGCGGAAATGGATA
>JABGWJ010000205.1 GCA_018645565.1 bacterium
ATATTAGAAAAGCAATAATGTTAGAACCTCGTGGCCATGCTGATATGTATGGAGCTGTAATAACAGAACCTGAAAAAAAGAGTTCTGACTTTGGGGTTATTTTTATGCACAATGATGGTTATTCTACAGGTTGTGGGCACGCAGTTATAGCTATCTCAAAAATTCTTGCAGAAACTGGCGCTATTAAAATTACTGAACCTGAAACTGAAATAAATATGGATGTTCCTTCTGGAACAATTAAGTCTTTCGTAGAAGTAAAAAACAAGGTTGCTCATTCGGTTAGGTTCATCAATGTTCCTTCATTCGTTGAAAAAATGGATGCAAAAATTATAATTCCTGACTTAGGTGATATTAATTATGATTTGGCATTTGGGGGTGCGTATTACGCTATTGTTAACGCTGATGAAGTTGGTTTAGATAGCCAAGATTTAAAAACTAGTAGTGTAATTGATTTAGGAATGAAAATAAAAAATGCAATAACTAAGGAAGTAAAAATTAAACATCCAAACATAGTCGAAATGAGTTTTTTATATGGAACCATATTTACGTTTCCTCCAAGTAATAAAAATAATCATAGTAAAAATATTTGTGTGTTTGCTAATGGCGAAGTTGATAGAAGTCCAACTGGAACTGGAGTAAGTGCTCGGGCCGCTGTACATTTTGCGAGAAATGAAATAAAGCTTAATGAGACAATTAAAATTGAGAGTATTATTGGTTCTACTTTTCAGGTTAAGGTAATTGAAAAAATAAAAATTGGTCCATTGAATGGAGTCATACCAGAAGTAAAAGGAACCGCGAATATCACTGGTAAAAATACTTTTTGGATTGATTCCTCAGATACTATTGGAGAAGGGTTTATGTTGAGGTAATTATTTTGTCTGCAAAAAAAATAAATCGTAGAAATTTTATTAAAAAATCAGCTTTGGTAGGGGCATCAACTGCTTTTCTTTCTTCCCGGAAACTTGGTGCTAGTCAAAAGACTTCAAACTTAAGATTAGGCATTATTGGAACAGGTTTAAGAGGGCAATGGATTTCAAATTTATGTTTAAAGAGAAGAGATGTTGATATAAAAGCTATTTGTGATATTGATTCTGGAATGATTAATAACACGCTAAACATAATTAAAAAAGCAGGTGGTAAGCCTCCAGACGTTTATAAAAATGGGCAGCATGATTTCTTAAATTTGCTTCAGAGAGATGATTTAGATGCTGTTTATATTGCTACTCCTTGGGAATGGCATCACCCAATGGCAGTCGAGGCGATGAAGCAAGGCATGCATGTAGGTGTTGAATGTCCTGCTGCTTTAAAAGTCTCCGAACTCTGGGATTTAGTAAACACCAGTGAAAAAACAAATAAGCACTGCATGCTTATGGAGAATGTTTGCTATCGACGAGACATGATGGCTGTTTTAAATATGGTTCGGAAAGGTTTATTTGGAGAACTCTTACACTGTCAAGGTGGTTATCAACATGACCTGCGAGATGTAAAGTTTAATAATGGACGGCAACCATATGGAGGGGGAGTTGAATTTAATAATAAGGGCTTCAGTGAAGCTAAATGGAGAACGCAACATTCTGTTGACAGAAACGGAGATTTGTATCCAACGCATGGAGTAGGCCCAATAAGTGCTATGTTAAATATAAATAGAGGAAATAGATTCCTTCATATGACTTCTACGTCTTCTCAATCAAGGGGCTTGCATAAGCATATTGTTGATCAAGGAGGCATACATCACCAAAATGCTGACATAAACTTTAATCTTGGCGACATTGTAACATCTGTTATTAAATGTTCTAACGGTCAAACTATAGTATTGAGTCACGATACGAGCTCGCCTCGTCCTTACAGTTTGAATTTTCGTGTTCAAGGGACAGAGGGTTTATGGATGGTTGATAATAATTCTATATATATACAAGGTTTAAGTAAGGAAGAACATCAATGGGAGTCCGATGCAGAGTACTTAAAAAAATATGATCATCCAATATGGAAAAAATATGAAAATCAAGCAGCTGGCTCTGGGCATGGAGGTATGGATTTTTTCATTTTAAATGCTTTCATTGAGCCTTTAAAAAAGGGCCTTGCTCCTCCAATAGATGTTTACGATGCGGCCAGCATGAGTGTTATTAGTCCCCTTTCTGAAAAATCAATCAAACTTGGAAGTGCTCCTGTTAAATTTCCGGACTTTACTAGAGGGAAATGGAAAAAGAACCAACCGGTTTTTGGTTTAAATGAAAACTATTAAAAAATGATTAATCGTGATTTTGTTTTACCTCTTTTAGGTCTTTTTACTAAAAATTTATAAAATAAATAATTATAAAAAATAAATGGAAATAAAAACGCCAGGAAGAATTTGTCTTTTTGGTGAGCATCAAGACTACCTTGGGCTTCCAGTAATCGCTCTTGCGATTTCTAGGTATTCAAAAATAGTTGGATTTGCCAGATCAGATGCCATGATTGTTATAAATAAACCCGACTTAAATGAAGTTGAAAAATTTCACATAAACGATAATCAATACACTTCAAATTTTGATTTATTTAAAAGCGGGTTAAATGTTTGTAAACATTATGGCTTTAAATTTACTAGGGGCTTTGATGTCGTTTTGTCTAGCAATATCCCAATAAAAGCGGGTGCAAGTAGCTCTTCTTCAATTTTAGTAGGATGGATTAATTTTTTAAGCAATAATGCTGAAAATCCAAAACAGTTGTCGAACCAAAAATTAGCTAGATTAGCTTTTGAGGCAGAGGTTTTAGAATTTAATTCACCTGGAGGAATGATGGATCAATACTCTACTGCAATAGGAGGGTTAATTTATTTAGAAACTTCGCCAGAATTATCAATAAATAAAATAAATCATGATTTAGGTACTTTTGTTATTGGTGATTCAATGAATCAAAAAGATACAGTTGGAATTTTATCAAGATGTAAAAATCAGCGTATAGCTATTTTAAATAAAATTAAAAATCATGGTTCAGATATTAACTTCAGTTCAATTTCAGAAAATCAGGTGAAAAATTTTAAAATCACTGATCATGAAAGAGCTCTATTAATAGGCACTATTAAAAATCGAGACATTTTAATTAAAGGTAGAAAAGAATTAATTAAAAAACACATTGATAAACATTACTTAGGTCAATTGATGATTGAGCACCATAAAATTTTAAGTAAAGTTTTAAAAGTAAGTACATCTAAGATTGATTTAATGTTAAAATCTGCACTTGACGCAGGCGCATATGGCGGTAAAATAAATGGATCTGGCGGCGGCGGGTGTATGTTCGCCTATTGCCCTGAAAACCCATTGAAAATTAAACGCGCTATCGAGGATGTGGGAGGGCAAGCTTATGTCGTTCAATCCTCATTGGGTACAACGATAAATAGTAAGGGAAAACATTTATGAAAAATATTACACTTCTTGTTATGGCTGCTGGTATGGGCTCAAGATATGGAGGGCTTAAACAACTTGATGAGGTTGGACCTAACGGACAGACAATTATTGATTTTTCCGTTTTTGATGCAATACGCGCTGGGTTTAGCAAAGTTGTTTTTATTATTAGAGAAGACTTTAAGGATCAATTTAAAGAAAAAGTCTCAGATAAATATGCCAATATGATTGAGGTAGAAATTGTATACCAAGATCTGAAAGATTTACCTTCTGGATATAGTAATCCTGAAAAAAGATCAAAACCTTGGGGTACAGGACATGCTATTTTATCTGCTAGAGATGCTATAACTGGCCCTTTTGCTGCAATTAACGGAGATGATTTCTATGGTAAGGATTCCTTTAAAATTATTGCAGATTATTATTCTGGTGGGGGAAATCAATTCACAATGGCGGCCTTTCAACTGGATAAAACCTTATCAGACTATGGATCAGTATCTCGTGGAATTTGCGAACAGAAACGAGATGAATTAATTACAGTAATTGAAACTCATGATATAAAAAGAAATCGAGATGAAATAACATGTGACCGTGATATTAATCTTTCTGGAAAGGAGTTGGTCAGTATGAATATGTGGGGTTTTACACCATTAATATTTAGTCATCTAGAAAGTATGTTCAGCAAGTTTTTAAATGATAATATCCATGATTTAAAGAGTGAATTTTTGATTCCTTCCGTTGTGAATACTTTGATAAAAAAGGAAATTGAAGTTGTCAATGTTTTGAAAACTGATTCTAAGTGGTTTGGTGTCACTTATATAGAAGACAAGCCTTTTGTGAAAACTCAAATCAAAAATTTGTTAGAAAGAGACGAATATCCAAAAAAATTATTTTAAAAAAGTAAGAAAAATAATATGGCTGAAAATAATAGTTTTAAAAAGATTGAATTAAAAGAAGCAAAAAATCTAATTAAAGATGAAAATCCTTTATTATTTGATATAAGAGATAAAAACTCTTTTGATCAGTCCCACATTAAAAATGCTATAAATTTAAACAATCATAATATCGATGATATAGTTAAAAAAACTGAGCACACAAAAAGCATCCTTATTTACTGCTACAAAGGAATAAGTAGTCAAAATGTAGCTCAGCATTTTTGTAATCTTGGGTTTGAGAATGTTTATAGTCTTAATGGTGGCTATGAGAGTTTTTTTGAAGACAAATAAGGATAATTTTATTTTTAATGCTATCGGTTAAGGACCATGAAATAAGGTCACTTATTTCGATGAGTGATGTTATTAATTGTATAGAGCAGGGTTTTTCAGATTTCTACGATGGTCTTTTTACAATGCCTCAACGTTCTACAATGGAAGTTGAGGGGGGTACAGTTTTATCCATGCCTTGTTACAGAAAGAAGGGCGAGTACTTCACAATAAAAGTTGTTTCTGTTTTTCAACCATCAACAAAAATTCAATCTAAAATGATTCAATCATCAATATTAATCTTTAATTCAAAGGATGGTAGTTTAAAAGCATGCTTCGATGGTGATGAAATCACATCAATGAGAACTGGCGCAGCCTCTGGAGTAGCTACAAAGTTTTTTGCTTCTCCAAAAAGTAAGTCCCTTGCAATTTTTGGAACAGGGGCTCAAGCTTTTACTCAAGTTGAAGCAATGATGTGTGTACGACCAATAGAAAAAATCTTTGTTTTTAGTAGAAACTTAAAGTCATCAAAAACTTTTTCAAATTCTGTATCAGAAATTTTAACAATTAATGCAATCCCTGGGATACTTGAAAACTTGAAAGAAGCAGATATTATTTGTACCGCAACACCTTCAAAAAAAGAATTATTTAATCTAAGTAATTTAAAAGAAGGCGTTCATATCAACGCAATTGGCTCATTCAAGTCAGATATGATAGAAATTTCAAGTGATATTATTAAAAATTCAAAAACAATTGTTGATTCATTAGTATCTTCAAAAAAAGAGGCAGGAGATTTAATTCAAGCTGAGAAAAATTCTAGCTGGGATTATGAAAATATTTTTGCAGAGCTTGGCAGCATTACTAAAAACAAAAAATACCATAAAGAGTACATTCAACAAAACTCGCTTTTTAAGTCTGTAGGTTTAGGTTTTCAAGATTTGGTGTTGACTGAACTTCTTTTAAAAAAAATAGGTAAATGATTATTGCTCGTTCTTAATTATGAAGATATCTGTAATTATTCCGACCTATAATAGAATTCTTTTTTTAAAGAGATCTATTGATTCTGTTTTAGCGCAAACTCTACAACCTTATGAGATTATTATTGTTGATGATGGGTCTTATGACGGGACATCGGCAATGATAAAAAAAAACTATCCTAATCTCAAATTAATTTGCCAAGAAAACAAAGGTGTCAGTGCAGCTAGAAACATCGGGGTTAAAGCTTCTTCTGGTGATTGGGTTTGTTTTCTAGACTCTGATGATGAATGGAAAAAAAACAAACTAAGTGAGCAGAATATAGCACTTGAAAAAAATGCTACGTATTCATTTTGCCATTCAAATGAAGAATGGATAAAAAATGGCAAAAAAATCAATCAAAAGAAAAAACATAAAAAGTACGGTGGAAATATTTTTAAACAGTGTCTTGATATGTGTAGGGTTTCTCCTTCTTCTGTTATGATAAATAAAAACGTATTTAAAGATGTTGGTTTATTTAACGAAGATCTTATTATTTGCGAGGATTATGAATTATGGCTTAGAATTTGCTCTAATTATAAAGTCCTATTTATTGACGAGCCACTGATTATCAAGTATGGTGGGCACGAAGGCCAGCTTTCTAGTTCATTTGAATCTATTGAGTATTATAGAATTAAGGCATTAGAATATTTATTATTAACAAGAATGACAAATAATAACAGGAAGGAAACTGTAAAAATGTTGCTTTTTAAGCTCAATATTTATCTAAATGGTCTTAAAAAAAGGGATAAAAAATCGGACATTATTAAATATGATAAAAAAATAAAGCTTTGGAATAAGGTTATATTTGAGTAGTAAGTTGTTAGTTAACGTATATATTAATATGATAAAAAACTTCTTAATTATAGTTACCTTACTTGTTTCAAGCATACTTTCTGCAAAACAATGGGTTGAAGTCTATTCTGATAGTCCGGTCGAGTCATCTTTTTCATATGAATCAGAAGGTTTAGCCTCAACTAGAATTACATTTAAACTTTCTGGTTATTTTACAGATAATTCAAAAAATGGTTTGAAGGTTACATCGCCTGGTGGAGTTTCTCTCCTTGAAAAAGGAGCACCAGACCTTCCAATATTTTCCACATCAATTCAGGTGCCAGATTTAGCTGAAATGGAACTTGAAATTATTGAAAGTGAATTTGTTGAACTCAATATAAATAATATTGCTCCATCTAAAGGTAACGTTACCAGAGATGTTAACATAAGTAGTCTACCTTTTGAAAAAGGATATAGATATAGACAGAATAGTTTATACCCAGCAGAAATTTCATTCCTGAGGCGCCCTCATATTATTAGATCAGTAAGAGGGCAGGCAGTTGTTTTCCAGCCTTTTCAATATAATCCGGTGCTAGGCGTTTTAAGAATTTATACAGATATTGTATTAGCGATTAAGCAAAACGGTTTAAGCGTTGATAATCCTTTGACCAGGTACCCGTCAAAGAAAAGAGGCGTTAAAGAAATGGAAAATATTTACAAAAACCATTTCCCTAATTATATGCCGATTAATGATCGTTATACTCCTTTAGATGAAAATGGTTCTATGCTCATAATATGTCATGCTCCATTTATCGAAGCAATGCAGCCATTTATTGATTGGAAAGTCAAAAAAGGGATTGAAACAACTTTAATTGATGTTAGCACTTTAGGTGATGCTGATGACATAAAGGCATTTGTTGAAGAATATTATTATAATCATGGGATTAATTTTTTACTTCTTGTTGGAGATATAGATCAGATTCCATCGCCTCGTTTTTCTGAAGGCGCTGGTTCTAATAGTCCTTCAGATACATATTACGGCTTCATACCGGCTGAAGATTACTACCCTGATGTATTTGTTGGGAGATTCTCGGCTGAAACGGAGGAGCACGTCAACACTATGGTTAATCGAACTATCTCATATGAAAGGTATCCTGATACTGATGATGGTTCTTGGTACGTTGAAGGTGCGGGTTTTGCTTCAAATGAAGGTCCCGGAGATGATGGTGAATATGATTATGAGCATATGGATATTATCAGGCAAAAACTCCTTGATTACAATTATAATGATGTTGAACAAGTTTACGACCCTAGCGGGACAGTTGCTGAGGGTGAATTCGCTATTAATGATGGTTTATCCATTATTAATTATACTGGGCATGGCTCTAATGGTTCATGGGGTAATGGTTGTCCAATGAATAATACAGATGTAAATAGCTTAACAAACACTGGTATGTGGCCGTGGATTTGGTCTGTTGCCTGTGTGAATGGTGAGTTTCACATTGGGACCTGTTTTGCTGAGACCTGGCTTAGGGCAACAGATGCTTCTGGTAATCCCACCGGAGCAATTGCTACCTTAATGTCTACCGTAAACCAAGCCTGGAATCCTCCAATGAATGGCCAAGACGAGATGGTAGATATTTTCATTGAATCCTATGAAGATAATGTTAAACGTACTTTTGGTGGTTTATCCTACAATGGTTGTATGGAGATGAATGATAATTATGGAAGTGAAGGTGAGGCAGAAACCTTGTATTGGACAACATTTGGAGATCCTTCTTTTGTTGTTAGGTCGAGCTCTCCTGAAGAAATTGTTGCAATGCATAGTGGGGTAATAATTCTTGGAGGCTCTCAACTTAATGTCCAAACAAATAGTAATGGTTCAGTTGCTGCTTTGAGTAAAAATGGTGTGATATTAAGTGTTGCAACAGCAAACGAAGATGGTCTTTGTCAATTAAACCTTGATACACCAATTGATACGCCTGGCACTCTAGATTTAGTAGTTACTTCATATAATCATGTTCCGTATGAAACTGAAATAAATGTGATTGCGCCAGAAGGCTCTTATATGCTGTTGAATCATTTTTCGCTCTCATCAGAAAATAGTGAAACAGTTGATTTTTCTCAGCCAGGGTTTTTATCTGTTTCTTTAGAAAATGTTGGGACTGAAAGTTCTGGCCCAGTTTATGTTTCAGTAACCCCGCAAACAAATAACGTAAATATTTTAACTGCTCCGATGTACTCCGATTCTGTTTTTGCCGGAGGTTTAATTGAAGTAGGTCCGTTTGAGTTTGATGTTTTTATCAATTCACTGAACCAAGATGAAGTATTGCTTAATTTGGTCTTAGTGGATGGTATCAACTCGTGGCAGTATCCGATATCATTGAGAATAAATGCTCCAGCATATAATATTGTTTCTTCAGATATTTTTGATAGTGGCAATAACGCTTTAGACCCAGGAGAAAATGTCACTATGAGAATAGTAGTTGAGAATAGTGGGAGTGCTCCGTTGAACTATCCAACTTTTGATA
>JABGWJ010000036.1 GCA_018645565.1 bacterium
AATGGTGGAACATTAATTGGTCGTTGGCCAACAGAGGGTTATGAATTTGATCATTCCTTAGCTTTAGATGGCGATGACTTTCTTGGACTTGGATTAGATAATGATAATGAAGAAGAATTAACAGAAGAGCGTTTAATTATTTGGGCTGAACTAATTAGAGATGAATTTGAATCATAGATAGTACATTTAAACCACATTTTAATTGAAGCCTCTAAGTACCTTTTATAAAAATAATCTTTTGAAAAGTTGGGATCATAATACTTAGGAAAGGGAAAAATCATCATTCGCTAACCTTTTTGTGGCTTTTTTCTTTTTACGGTATATTTCGTAATGCGCCAATATGATCTGAAGAAATTTTATCCTTTAATACTAATATTAGTTTGCTGGTTTTTAAAACCTCCAGAAGAATTAAGTATAAGTGGTTATCGCATGTTTGTCGTCTTTGTTTCTGTTATTTTTTCGATTTTATTACAATCGATACCAACAGCAGTGAGCGTCCTCACCGGCTTAACTTTTTCTGTTTTAACAGGATTAATGCCTTTGAAGTCTGCTTTGAAAGGTTATAGTGATTCAACAACATGGCTTGTAGTAATTGCATTTTTAATAGCTGGCGCGATAATTAGATCAGGATTAGGTAAAAGAATATCCATTCTAAGTATATATTATCTTGGCCGGTCTATCACTGGTTTAGGTTATGCTATATGTTGTGCTGAACTTATCTTGGGGCCAGTTGTACCTTCAAATACAGCAAGGGGTGGTGGCGTATTGGCACCAATCGTTGACTCGATTTCAAAGACGCTAGGATCTTCGCCAAGTAATAAGCCCCAAAGAGCAGGGCAGTACCTTAATCTAGTTGGCGCTCACGCAAACTTAATCACGGCTGCTATGTTTTTGACTGGTATGGCGGCGAATCCTTTAGTATCCATAGCAGCCTTAGAAGTTTTTGAAATTGAATTTGGTTGGCTAAAATGGGCAGTAGGAGCTATAGTCCCAGGGCTGATTGGGTTAACGGGTTTACCATTATTAATAAAGTATTTGTCTCCTCCAAATATTGAATCAATCGAACCAGTTCGGATTAGAATAAAGAAAGAGCTTCAAACTCTTGGCTCTTGGACAAGAGCTGAAATAGCCACTGGAATTATAATGGTTCTGATGCTTTTATTATGGTTGAGTAAAAGTTTTCATGGCTTTGGTACTACGACAGTAGCTCTAGGTGGACTTATTTTGATTCTATTTTTCAAAGTAGTTTCATGGGAAAACATGGTAAAAAACCATAAAGCCTGGGATACTCTAATTTGGCTAGGGGGGCTATTAACAATAGCAACAAGTTTAAAAGAGTCTGGGTTTATTTTTTGGTTTTCTGGAATACTCGAAAATCGTTTATTAGATTTTTCTCCAACTTTAATCACATTATCCTTAGCGCTTATTTATTTCTATTCAATGTATTTATTTTCAATGCTAACAGCTCATATTGTTGCATTATCTGGCGCAATGTTTTTAATTGTACATAACTTGGGTTTTGAACCAATAATTATAATCTGTTTAATCGCATATTTTTCTAACTTGAGTGGTTGTTTAACCAATTATTCAACTGGCCCAATAATTATTTATTTTGGGAATGGCTATGTTACGCCATCAGCATGGTTTAAGATTGGATTTATAGTTTCGATATACCATATAATCACCTGGCTAGGCATTGGTTCTATCTGGTGGAAATTTCTTGGCTGGTGGTAAAAAATTCAATAGTGTATTTGGGATTTTATCAGATATAAAGAATAATTTTAACGATTTAAATAATCAAAAAGATAAATATATATCTAATACAAATAGTTTTATGTAGTAACATTTTAAAAAGGGTTAATTAGTTCTCTTTATTAGGGAAAACAATTTTTAATTTGAATGATAATTATTTTAGGGAATAACGATGGTTGATGTATTCGAGTTTATAAAAGAAAAAAGAGCAGATTTAAAAGATAATACAGATCGTTACCGCGTTATGATTGAACCCAAATTCAAAGCATTATCGCAAAAATTAAATAGCAGTATCAGTAACACTTTAAACAACCCTTGGATGCTTAATCTACCATCGATTGATAAATCAAATATTTTTAAGAAAAGAGAGCCCATATCAAATGAAAATATTAAAAAGGCATACGATAAAATTAAAAATCGAGTAGGAGAAGAGATATTAGTGGGGCAATGGGAAACGGTAAATCAAGATCAAATAAATAGATTTGCGGATTTAACAGGAGACAATCAGTGGATTCACACGGATGTCGAAAAAGCAAAGATTGAATCTCCATTTAAATCAACAATAGCCCATGGTTTTTTGACTTTGTCACTAATTCCAAAATTGACAGAAAATTTTGACTTTGAAAGTATCCATCCCGGATTAAAAATGATTGTTAATTGTGGATTAAATCAAGTGCGCTTTCCATATCCTGTAAAGTCAGGCTCAAAAATAAGAGGACGGGTAAAGATTGTTAATTTGATTCCAAAGAGAAATAATATTGAGCTAGTCAATGAAGTTAGTATTGAGGTTGAAGGAAGAAAGCGGTTCGGTTGTGTAGCCGAAACAGTCTTGAGATTATATTATTAAACTAGGCTCAGCTATTTAAGTGTAATTAATAATTTTAAAAGAAGACTGAATATTAAAGCCTCTATTTTCAAAATTTTTGCTAGTTATAAATGTCTTCCCAAAAATGTACATCTATTATTTTTCCTAGAATTCAGCTTAAGCCTTATTCATGTTGCGTTTATCCTAATTCTTAACATTTATTTAAGGAAGAAGGGTTTTTCTGATCCTGAGATTGCTTCTTTTAATTCATTGCGATTTGTTGGTGCGCTTACCTTTGCCTTACCATTAGGCATATATATCAGAGGTAAAAGATTAAAACCTTTCTTTGTTTTATCTTCAATTGCAGTGCCTCTAACTAGTATAATGATTATTGAGTCAATTAGGTTGTCTATTATACCTTTAATTCAGCTAGCATTCATTATGTGGGGAATAGGCATGATGGTAATGCGAGTATGTTCATTACCATTTATTATTAGAAGCACATCTGAAAAGAATAGCACTGAAGCTTTATCGCTAAGCGCATCGACATGGTCTCTTTCGACAATATTTTCAGGTTTGATAATATCTGGTCTTGATTGGATTTCTAGTTTAGAAATATTTGATAATAACTTTTCATTTTCTGAGTACAATATTTTATGGATTATTACAATAATTGGGTTATCATCTTATTATTTCGCAATGAAAATTGATGAAGGTGGCAATGAGAAACCGATAAAAAAAAGTGGTATTTTTTCATTGCATAAAAATTATGATTGGAAAATAATATTTAGAGCGCTTTCTCCTTTGATTCTTATTTCTATTGGAGCAGGTTTAACAATACCATTTGTTAATTTGTTTTTTAATTCAGTTTTTAACCTTAGTTCAAGCAATTTTAGTTTGCTAGGTAGTATCACAGCTATCTTAGTTTTTATTTTTTCTTTATTAGTTCCAACTCTGAGAAAAAAATACGGTTATTGGGCAACTATCGTTGTTGTCCAAAGTTTTGCTATAATATTTTTAATCATTATGTCGTTGACAGAATTATATGCCTATCATAGCTATGCTTTATTTGTAGCTATTTTAGCTTATATTTTGAGACAACCTTTAATGCATATGGCTCACCCTGCTTCTAATGAACTAATGATGAACTTTGTAGGTAAAAAAAATCAAGAATTAATTAGTGCATTAAGTTCAAGTCTGTGGAGCGCTTCATGGTTCATTAGTGCCAAAATATTTGAATGGTTAAGACTTCTGGACTTCAGATATTATGAAATATTTTCAATTACGGCAGCTTTTTATATAGCGGGTGTTATTCTTTTTGGTTTTATTATAAATGAGTATGAAAAAAACAAAAATAAATCTAAACCTGTCTTGCCGATTGCTGAGGAGTTATCAATTGATTAGAAAATAATGCTGGATAAGTTCTACTTCTAAATCATATATTTTATAAACAACTAGGAGTTAATTATGAAAAATCTATTATTCCCCATATTACTATTCTCATTCTTATTTGCTGAAGGCAATAAAGTTAATTTGAAAATTGATGGTATGCAGTGCGCATACAGTTGTGCGGGAAAAGTATCTAAAGTTGTGCAGAATATTGAAGGTGTAAAAGAGTGCAATGTAGATTTCGCATCCGGTACAGCTCAAGTGGTTTATGATGAAAAAAAAATCGATTCGAAGAAAATTGTGAAATTTTTGAACAATGAAACATACTACAAAGCGTCAATACAAGATGATAAAGATTCGAAAGATAGCTCAATCTAATTTTTTATAGTTATTTTTATAAAACCCCGCTTCAAGCGGGGTTTTTTGTTTAAAACTTAGCCATGGAATCAAAATGTGTGGTAGATACGTAAATAAAAACACTAAGGAACAAATAATCGGTTTTTTTGGTTCAGGAATTGAGCTTGATGAAATTAATGCATTTAAATCCAGTTACAACATCTGCCCTACTCAGCTTGCTCCAATTTTAAGGGTCGCTTCTGGCGTTATGAAATTAGAAAATATGCATTGGGGTTTAATTCCCTCATGGTCAAAAGATAAAAGTTATGCATCTAATTTAATTAATGCTCGGTTAGAAACTCTATATGATAAACCTAGTTTTAAAGGTTTAGTGAAGAGTTATAGGTGCATAGTCGTCGCTAGTGGATATTATGAGTGGGTGAAAACACAAAATGGAAAGCAACCTATGTACATACATTCAAATCAATCTGTTTTGCCCTTGGCTGGTTTATGGACGAGTTGGGGAGATATGAACTCATTCACAATCATTACACAGAATTCTTTTAGTCATCTAAAAACACTTCACCATAGAATGCCTTTAATATTAGATAATTCAAGTATTTTAACATATTTAGATAGTGATATAGAATTTAATAACTCGTATGAAGTGTCCATAGACGGAATTCAGTATCATAAAGTTTCAAAAATAGTGAATTCTGTTAAGCACGATACTGGTGCTTGTATAAAAAGTATAGATTAATATTTTTATAATGGTTATTATCTAGAAAGAGATAAAAAATAATTTTCTTTTTTTTAAAATCACATTTTAAATAAGTAACAGAGGTTTTATGTATAAATATTTATTAGCCATTTTAGTTCTAGTTTTTATTTCATGTACTGGATCAAAACCAAAAATGTTATTCCCGGAGAAAGTTTCTCCTGATGTCTATGAGGTTTTATTAGACAATGAGACAGTAAAAGTCATGAAAGTTAGTTTTGCACCTGGGCAGAGCGACAATATGCATGATCACTATCCATTTACATTTCACCTATTAGACGGAGGCAACGCTCAAGTCACAATGCCAGATGGTACAATAAATGAGAGAAAAATCCCAGGAGGATTTACTGGGCACAATGGACAAGGTGTTCGTCATCAAGTTAAAAATATTGGCTCAAAAGAAATTAACATTATTTTAATTGAGCACAAAAAATTAGGTTCTATGCCATCTTTTAATACTGATGAAAACCTTGCGCCCCAAAAAGTATCTCCAGAAATTTATGATTTAGTACATGAAGATGAAAAAATCAAAATATATTTAGCTTCTTTTGCTGCAGGTAAAAGTGATAAAGTGCATGAGCATGGTCCAAACACTGCTTATATAATT
Organism: bacterium; assembly: GCA_018645565.1. GTDB lineage: Bacteria > Fidelibacterota > Marinisomatia > Marinisomatales > UBA1611 > TMED80. Next base: position 5,668 of record JABGWJ010000036.1, read on the forward strand.
AAGGGTGGCACTGTTAAAGTATTAGCCGCAGATGGCACTGTAAGCGAACGATCATTTCCTGATGGTGCAGTTGCTTATTCAGATAATATAGTTAGACATCAAGTTGAAAATATTGGTAGTACTGATATAAAAGTATTAATTGCAGAATATAAATAATGTTATTTTCAATGATTTATATCTAAAAAATAAAATCAATCATTTGAATCTTTCGCTTTTGATTTTTAAATATTTCTAATAATATCAAGCATGCGTACACAAATAATTGCTTTCATTGTGCTTATCGGGTTCGTCTTCTCTCAAGATGGCAGGCCCTTTGAAATAACAGTGACACCTAGATATGTTGATGAGAAAAGAATCGTAGTTAATGTTCAATTAACTAATCTCACAAATAAACCTTTAGATTACCTAGAAGGCTTCCTTTTAGAAAGGGATTCCTCCAGGAAACTTCTTGATGAAAAAAGAGTAGTGCTTACTGCCGGTTATGAACCCTCGCTCGAGACAGGCTTTGCTTCGACAAAAAGTATGTCATACCAAGTCAGTAAGGGCAAGCCTAATACATACGAGTTTGTCATTTCTAAATGTAAGTTTTTTGGAGAGTCCAAAATATTTACTTGGCATCCAAAAGCAGGTTACATTCGAATTGAGTAATAATCT
>JABGWJ010000037.1 GCA_018645565.1 bacterium
GCGCAGTTTTTGAGTGAGCGTAAGCTGCACATCTCCTGTTCCTGGTGGTAAGTCTAAAATTAAATAATCAAGTTCACCCCATTCAACATCTTTAAAAAATTGTTCGGTCATCCTTGAAACTAAAGGACCTCTCCAAATTACGGGTGTGTCATTGCCACTTATAAAACCAAAGCTCATCACTTTCAGACCAAATCTATCAATAGGTACAAGTTTTTTATTATTTGTCATCTCTGGCTGCTCATTTATTCCCAAGGTGATAGGAAGAGAAGGTCCATAAATATCCAAATCTAAAAGGCCAACTTTGTATCCTTTCTCAATTAAGCCACAAGCAATGTTAGACGCCACTGTTGATTTACCAACCCCTCCTTTACCACTCGCAATTGCTATTACGTGTTTAACATTTGGTAATACAGGCTCTGGATTAGAAGCTTGAGCTCCAGGAGGCGGTCCATTTGGCGCTTTTTGTTCTACTGCTACAGAAACTAACGAAAAATACTCACTTAATTTTTTTTCAATATCACTAACAAGAATCTTTTTCTTTTCATTATTTTGAGAAGTTATGCTAAGAATTATTTTTACTTCATCCGATTTAACTTCAATCCCGCTCACCATCCCAAAAGAAACAATATCCCTATTAAAACCAGGGTAGTTGATATTTGCTAGAATTTCTTTTACTTCATTTTTATTCATACTACTTATTCCAATAAAAAAACGGTTGCCGAAACAACCGTTTTAATAAGTTTCAATTTGACTTAATTACCCAGAATATTCTTGTCCAAAATATTCATAATTAAGTGGAATGAATTTGCTCCATTCTTCAGGAATTTCACTTTCTTCAAAAATAGCTTCAACAGGACATTCTGGCTCACAAGCACCACAATCTATACATTCTTCTGGATTGATGTAAAGCTGCTTGCCTTCAGGATCAAAGCCAGGTTCTTTCGCCTCAGCTCCTGCTCCAGTTTTATCATCTGGCCCGTGAATACAATCAACAGGGCATACTTCGACACAAGCAGTATCACAGGTACTAACACATGGTTCAGCAATAATATATGTCATAATTTCTCCTAATTATAAGTATATGTTTATTAAAATATTTTTATAGTTCCAACTAGGTTAATTTATAGGAATTTGTTTTAAGGTTACAAAAAAGATTTTAAAAATGTTATCGATCAAGTTTCTCATTATTTTTGATCTAATAAAAATCTTTTGGCAGCATTATATGTGTTTTCAATTGTGCCTTCAAGAATAGCTTCTTCTACAGCTTTTTTAAATATTCCGACTTGCTTACCTTCATTGATTTTAAAAATTTCCATAATCTCTTTACCTCTAATTGGGCTCTGAAATTTTTTTGCTGAATCTTTATCTAAAACAACTTTCATTTTATCTTCAACAATATCAAAGTTCTTTAAATATTTTTTTACTGTTTTAGGATTTTTCGTTGTTATATCTGCTCTGCAAAGTGTCATTAAATCTTGAACCTCGTCACCAGCAGAAACCATTAATCTCCTCACTGCAGAATCTGTAACCTCAGATTTAACGAGAGCTATAGGTCTAAGGTGCAATAATGTTAATTTTTTTAAATAACCTGACAATTTATTTGAAAGCCTAAGCCTTTGTGATACTGTATTTAACATTTTCTCACCTATTGCATCATGACCGTGAAAGGTATAACCCTTAACAGGATCAATACGTCTTGTCACCGGTTTAGCAATATCGTGGACCAGCGCTGCAAATCTAATTTCCATTTTATCTGTTAATTTTGCTGCGTTATCTACAACTTGCAAAGTATGAGCAAAAATATCTTTATGGTGCCATTCTGAAGATTGATTCATATCATACATAATATCAATTTCAGGAAATACTGTTTTAAGTAGACCTGTTTTTTGCATAATTACTAACCCAACAGAAGGCTTAGATGTAGAAAGCGTTTTTATTAGTTCCTCTCTTATTCTTTCCCAAGAAACAATGCTTATCCTATCAGATTGATTAGTAATTGCGGCTCTACACTCAGAGTCCAGTTTAAAATTAAGCTTTGATGCAAAGTAAGCTGCTCTCATCATCCTCAGAGGATCATCAGAAAAAGTTTTCATTGGATCTAGTGGCGTTATTAATAATCCTTCGATTAAGTGATTCTGTCCACCAAATGGATCATGTATTTTACCAAAACTTTCTGGATGAATGTCCATTGCCATAGCATTTATAGTAAAATCTCGCCGTTTTAAATCTTCTTCCAGGTTGGTAAATTTAACTTTCGAAGGGCTTCTTGATGCACTGCTATACGTTTCTGATCTAGAACTAGCAATTTCAATCTGAAATAATTTATTCGGTATTAAAGCAGTGCCAAATTTTTCAAAAGGGACGACTTTTTTTACACCAATCTCTTTAGCTAGTTTTCTTGCAAAAAAAATACCGTCACCCTCGACCATTAAATCAAGGTCCTGGATATCCCTTCCAAGCATTAAATCCCTTACTACACCACCGACTATATAAACTTTTACATTTTCTTTGAAGCCAAGCTTCCCAGCTCTTTTAGCCATATCAAAAATATGTTTGTATTTAGATTGATTTATAATTTTTTCAATGTTTTTCATTATCTAAAATTAATTCATATTGAAACCATTACAAAAATAAGTAAGATAAATTACTTGTAAAGAGGAATTGCTTTAATTTATTTTTAATCAATGACAAAACTATTATCCTTAGTCGTTGCCCTCCCGATATTTTTTACGGCTACCTACGGGCAATTTGGCCTAGTTAAAATTGAGTTTGATGATAGATTACTAAGAAGTGATGAAAAATATGACCTTATTAATCTTAAGGATGACGTTCAACAGTTTTTTGTAAACACTTCATGGGATAAAGATTTTTCTGATTTAAAAATTCCTTTACATATACAAATTGTTTTTGAGGGGGCAGCGTCTAAAGGCAATGTAAAAACATACCTATGCAAAGCTTTATTTTCTAATGGAAGCGAATTAAGATACTTTGATAATGGTGCTCAGTTTTATTACAGTCCTGGCTCAAGCTTGTATTTTGATTTAGTACTATTTGAACCATTATCAGCTTTTTTAGCTTTCTATGCTCACATGATACTAGCAGGAGTCATAGATTCTTATGAATACAGAGGTGGAGGAGCGACATATGAAATAGCAAGAGAAATAGCATTACGAGGAGCATCATCAGAGTACCAAAAAGGCTGGAGTTCTAGGATATCTCTAGTAGATGATATAAGTAAAAACTCAGGATTAAGGGACGCTCGGCTTGCTTATTATATTGGAAAAGACTTACTTCAAGAGGGTAGAATTGAGGAGGGTCTAAAAGAGCTTAATAATATGCTAAATGGCCTTGAAAAAAGCGCAATTGATTTTGGACGGGAACAATCTACTCAATACTTTATGAAAATCCATTCTGAGTACCTCGCTAAAACTTTTAATAAATTTGGTAGAAGAGACTTACTTATTGATGTAAAACAATTAGATCATGATAATAGAGATATTTACAAATTTTATTTAGATAAAATGCCTGAATAAGTTTTTATTCTTAAAATATAATATTTCAAAACGATTGAGCTCTTAAACATCCCCTTCATAATTTCATTATCTTTCTTTTTTCTAATTTTATTAAACGCTCTCCTCTTTTTTATAATTGCATGAGGATGAAAAAGAACCCAAAAAAGCGCTCTTATAATTGCTGATGCATGCTTCCAGTCAAAAATTAAAAGAGAATAAAAAATAGCTAATATCTCAAGAAAAATTCGCAATGAACCGATTAAAAACATATTTTTAAACGAATAATTACCAAATAACATTAGAAGTGAATTTCTGTGGTTAAGATAGTACTTTTTATGAGAATACATAGGTAGCGTTAATCCGTTTTTATGATGAATAACTGCCTTAGGCTCAGCCCATACTTCGTAACCCATAGATTGCACTTTCCAGCAAAGGTCTATTTCTTCCATGTGGGCAAAAAACGCATCATCAAAACCACCTGCCTTGTGAAATAATTTATTCCTAATCATTAAACATGTTCCGGATGCCCAAAAACACTTTTCTCGATTATCATACTGACCGTTATCATATTCCTGTTTAGCAAAAATCCTACCGCGTGCTATAGGGAAACAGTAAATATCCATGTGACCACCTGCTCCTCCAGCATAATCAAAGAGCGTCTTATCAAAATAATTTAAAACTTTTGGTTGTACTACAGCCATATTTGGATTGGCATTTATTGACTTCAGCATATGGGATATACAATCAGGATCTAAAACCGTATCATTATTCAGAAATATCAACTTATCTCCTTCAGCGTGATTTGCACCTATATTACAACCACCGGCATATCCGTAATTTTTATCATTTTCTATAAGGTTTACTTTGGGGTAATTAGATTTAATCCAATCAACGCTATGGTCGGTAGAAGCATTGTCAACAATAATTATTTCAAAATTAGATAACTTTATTGAACTTATTGATTCTAAACAATCAGATAAAATATCTACATTGTTCCAATGTGGTATAATAATGCTAACGTTTAACTTATTGTCAGACACTATAAATTTTACTATTTACTAGTCAAGACTACGAACTTCTTCTAATAACTTTTTTGCGTTTGTATCATCTGGAAAACGTAAAATCCAATCAACTAAAACTTGTTCAGCTTCGTTGTTTTGGTTCGTTGTTTTGTAAATATAAACTAACGATGACACAATATCTGGAAAAGCTTTTTGCCAACTTTTCCAACTCCTATTTGAAATGGAAGAAAAACCTTTAACTTTTATAATATTCTCAACCTTAGAATATTCATTCTGCAAATCAGATAATATATTAACCGCCATTTCAGAGTTATCAAGTTCACGATAATATACATTAGCGTATTCAACTTTATTACTTGGAGAGACACCTTCCATCTCAATCAAGTCTTCTAAAATGTCTTCCATTGAATCTTTACGATTTAAGTCGCCATAAAGCCTTGCAACTTGATAGTGCAGATCAGCAGAGGTAATCGGTATTGTTCCCTCAGGAATATTAAAACGCATTTGATCTAATACCGCAACAGATTTTGAGCTTAAATCTGCTAACAAGTAAGTGTCTGGAACTTTCTTTCTTTGCTCTTTTTGATAATCCATATAATATGTAACTGCTAATTGCATGTACGCACTACGGTAATTTTGGAGAAGTCTAATAATCTGATCATTATAATAAATTTTATCATTACCTAGATTACGAAACATATATCCAGGTTTATAATCTCTAGACCAGTTTACGTAATCACCTTCCTCATCATCATTAAACCTGGAAACATCAAACTCTGTTGACCAATCATTGGGGCCAATTTGAGTCATTAGGTTTTTATACATCATATCTTGATCAACAGGTTTTGTTTTGTGGCTTTTAAGCTGAAAAGTCAAGCCTTGCATATCTAAATACGAATCTAACCCTATTCTATTTGATTGAGATACTGTAACAGCAAAATAAATAGGCACCTTCCAGTTTGCATCTTTAATAATTCTGAGGATCATAATATCCTGAACTCTTAGGGCTTGACCAGCAAAAGTAGGCTTTAAATTCCACTCAATAAAACCCTCTTCATTTTTAGGGTCATTTTGGACAGGTACCTGAACCTTCTTTTCCTCCCACCTCTGGAGCCTAGAGGTGATAGCATCTACTTGATTATCGGAGAGGTTTATAAATTTTGTATCAGCTGATCTTGCTTCTTTCCACTGTTTTATATACCAAGGAGTATTTAAAAGACTAAGATTTACCACAGCTACATCTTTTCTTATATTTTCTACCTCTTGGAGGTACCATAAAGGAAAAGTATCATTATCCCCATTGGTAAATAATATACCATTTGGCCCGACTGATTGTAAAATATTATAACTATAATCCCAAGCAACATAATTACCAGACCTATCATGTGAATGATAATTAACACTCATCATTACTCCAGGCATGAATATTATAATTAACAATAATGTTATAGATAACATTCTTTTTCTGAGATCTATATTTGCTATCTTCTTTTCAATAAATTCACCAATTGCTGACACGCCAACACCTATCCAAATCGAAAATGCAAAGAAACTACCGACATAAGAATAATCCCTTTCTCTTGGTTGAGGGTCGTCTTGATTTAAATATAGAATTATTGCGTAGCCGGTTAATAAAAATAATGACATCACAGAAAAGGACATACGCTGGTCTTTGCTTCCATGATAAAACATTCCCAACAAACCTATTAAAAAGGCTAGGGGCATGCCAAATTGAGACCAATCCACGCCATCTTCCCTACTATTAGCCCCCATAGGAGTTACGCCACTTTCATTAGCTGGCCCGCGTCCAGCGAACTGCCACAAAAAGTACCTGTTATACATTTTCTTTATCTGATAATTCCAGAAAAAATCCCACTGTTTGCTTACATTAGTCTTTCGGTATTGAGATTTTTGCCTTGATGAGTAATCTCCATTATTTGCTGGCGGACCAACAACTTCATACATTTGAGGAAGCCCCTTGAACCTTCTTGGGAGCTGGCCAACACTGCCATATTGCTCTCTCTCAAGATATGATATCATTGCCTCAACAGTTTCTGGATCGTTTTCATCAATCGTGGGATCTTGATTAGAACGAATGAAAATCAATGAGTATGTAGAATAACCAATTAATACTAGCACCATTGATGTTGCCACAATGCTAATTAAATGTTGTTTATTCAAAACAGCCCAAATCATTAGAGCAAAAGCAGAACCAATCAGAAATGTTGTTCCCCATACGCCCAAGAAACTAGCAGCCATTTTAGGTAATCCTTTAATAATTCCATTATGGATAACAAAAAATATTACGGCAGTAATTAATACATTAATTCCAAAAGATTTCCATTCAACTTTATATTTTCTAAAATAAACGATTAAAGTAATAAAAGGTATTGCTAATAAATTTAGTAAGTGAAGTCCTGTAGCTAAACCAATCATGTACGCAATAATAAGCAAATATCTTTCATGACCTTTTTTATCTGCTTTTTCGTTCCACAGGAGAATGAGCCAGACAACAATTGCGGTAAAAAATGTACTAAAAGCATACACCTCTGCTTCGACTGCATTAAACCAATGACTGTCAGTAAATGCAAACGCTAAGGCACCAGAAACACCGCCGCCAAAAACAATTAAACTATCCATCGAGCTGTTTACTTTTCCTCGCCAATGAGTCACTACTTTAACAATTGAAAGATACAGAAGCATAACTGCTAAAGCACTTACGAGCGGGGAAATAATATTTACACGGAAAGCAACATCCTCATTAAAAGGAATCATAGAAAAAATACGACCCAACAGCAGAAAAAATGGACTTCCAGGCGGATGTGGCACACCTAAAGTATGCGAAACTGCAATGAACTCACCACAATCCCAGTAGGAGACAGTTGGAGCCATAGTATCAAAATAGACAATGAAGGTTAATAAGAAAACAGCTAGTGCAATTAATCTATTTATTTTAATAAAATCATTTTTTAACAAAGCTTAGTCTTCCTCTTTTGATTCTTTATTTTGTTTTTGTCCATTCGGGCTTTTATTTTTTTTCTTTTCATCAATTAAATTTAATTTTAATTCGCTAATCGTGTTAATTAGCATTTGCTCTTCATAATCAGTCAAATTTTCTTTGGTTTTCTCTTGAATCAAATCAAGAACGTTAATATAAAACGATGCCTGTTCTACATTTATATTTATTGATTTTGTCATTGGGTTTTCATTTTTACCTAACGCTATTCTAGCGCTCGAATGAAAAGTTCCAACTAAATACAGAAACAATTGTTCCTTTTCTGATAAAATTTCTTTATTCACGTTAATATTTATTCCGTTTATTTAAGAGAAGGCAAATTTATATAATAGTATTAATACAAAAATTACATTAAAAACTTAATTTAATTTTACTAAATGAAGATTATTTTTATAATCTTTTATTACTTGCGTCTTAACATTCTCATGATTTTCTAGAGTAGGATCGGATTCAATAATACTTTTAGCTAAAATTCTAGCGGTTCTAATTATAGGCCCATCCGTAACCATATCCGCAATTTTATATTTAATAAACCCGCTTTGTTTGAAACCAACATAGTCACCTGGCCCTCTCAAAATCAAATCTTCATCAGCAATCTCAAATCCGTCATTAGTACTCTCCATTATTTCCAACCTTTTTGCAGAGAGTTCATTTGTACCTCTATTCACAAGTATGCAATAACTTTTTTTTATACCTCTGCCTACTCTGCCTCTTAATTGATGTAGTTGAGTTAATCCAAATCGTTCAGCATGCTCTATAAGCATTAATGTTGCATTTGGCACATCAATTCCCACTTCAATAACCGTTGTCGCGATGATAATATTAATTTTATTTCCCTTAAACCTTCGCATCACCTCTTTTTTTTCCTCACCATTCATTTTTCCATGAATTAGTCCAACTTTATAATTTGAAAAAGTGCTTTTTTGAAGTTTTTCAAACATTTCAACTGCTGCAGCTAAGTCGCTTTTCTCTGACTCTTCAACTAAAGGATATACAATCATACACTGCTGACCAGAATCAATTTGATCTTTTGCAAAAGCATAAACTTTAGGAAGTCTAGTAGGTTCAATAATTTTTGTAGTTATTGGAATTCTATTTTTTGGAAGTTCATCAATAATTGACAAATCCATATCTCCCATATATGTAATTGAAAGGGTCCTTGGTATTGGAGTGGCTGTCATTGACAACAGGTGAGGGTTCAATCCTTTATTTGTCAGTTTATTCCTTTGTTCTACCCCAAATCTATGCTGCTCATCTATAACAACTAAACCAAGGTCTTTAAAAATTACGTCATCCTGAATAATTGCATGGGTGCCGACTACAACAGAAATTTTTCCATTTTCTATATTTGTAATAATTTTATTCCTATCTTTTTTCTTCATTTTTCCAACAAGTAGACAACATGTTATTCTAGCTTCCGATAATTCTTCTTGGAATGATTTATAATGCTGAGTAGCTAAAATTTCGGTCGGTGCCATTATTGCAACCTGCGCATTATTTCCGACAGCTAATGAAGAAGATAATATTGCAACAATGGTTTTTCCAGAGCCAACATCTCCTTGCAAAAGCCGATTCATAGGATTTTCTTTTTTCAAATCTCCATGAATTTCAGCAATGACTTTTTTTTGCGATCTAGTTAGTTCAAATTTTAAACCATCGCGAATAATCTGAAAGTAAGGGCCAATATCTTTAAACGGCCTAGCTTCTGTGCGTTTAATATTTTCTTTAACTAAAGCTAAAAAAACCTGCAAAATAAAGTGCTCATCAAACTTCAATCTGTAAATAGCACTCTTTAATTGATTTATGTCATCAGGGAAATGCAACTGACTTAAGGCTTCTTCAATTTTTACTAATTTGTGAAATTTCAAAATCTTATCGTTATACATTTCATTGAACGAACTAATTTTATCAAGTGACTGTAAAATTAGTTTTCTAATTAAACGCTGTTCAATACCCACCCTTTTAAACTCATTTGTTAGAGGATAAATAGGAATAATTGAACCGGTGCTTGCTGGGTCTGTTTTTTGATCGAGGATGTCAAATTCAGGATGACTAATTGAGAACCCATTATACCAATCTACCTTTCCATGGACAGCAATGAGATCTCCTTTTTTTACTAAGTTCTTTATATACTTTGAAGAATTAAACCAAGTTAAGGTTAAAACACCAGTACCGTCAGAAATCAAAACCTGATAAATTTTTTTAAACCTTGTCCGCTTTTCACCAAGAGTTTCAACAGTTCCCACAATATTATACTTATGAGCGGGAGCAATATTTTTTATTTTTGTTATATTTGTTCGATCTAAATGTTTCCTCGGGAAATAATATAAAAGGTCTTTTATAGATTTAACTTGATGGTCAAGTAAAACTTCAGCACGCTTGGTACTAATTTGATTTAACTTTGTTATTGTATCTTCAATACCAAAGCTTTTCATAACCCTAATTGAAGATGACAACTTTTATGCAAAGCTGTTCTATTTCCATTCTTTTCTATAAGTGTATGTTATGAATTCTTTTTTGCCAGGCTTAACATCAATTAAAAAATATATTGTTGAAGCGTCTTTCTTTATGTAATCATGTGATTGATCTTTTATAACCCAATCTCCATTTATATGCTCTAATATCTTCACAGATGCAGTTTCTGACCATGTATTATTTACAGAAACTTCAATAACAGCTTCTTCACTTTTTCTTTGTCTATCATAATTTAGCACCCTCCTTTTGCCCGTAATATCAAACGCATATCCCGCCTGAATAGTTGAAGACTCTCCTTTCGGGACCTGCCCAAGGCGGTCAGAACCAATGTATTCAAACCCTCCTTTACTAGAACTTGTGTAAATGTCAACTTTACCAGCAGGCAAAACAATGCCCAAGCCATCTTTTTCTGTATTTGAGAGAGTATACTCAACTTTTAACGGCTCTTCTTTTTGCTGCCTCTCAAAATTCTCAAATACGTAGTTTTTTTCATAATTAACATTCAAGGGTCCATATATACCCACTGTTAAATTCTCTTTTGCTGTAAAATTTTTAATTTTGCCCGCGGAATAAATATGATAATCTCCAAGAGCATCAGGAGTGTTTTTATTTGGCAAGCTTCGAGACATTTCCATTTTGCCATAATTATTATTATTTATGGACTTAACTTTATTTATTTTCCCCTCTACTAAGTTTACATTTGTATTTATGTAGTTTTTACTCGAATTGTTTGATATCACACCTTCAACTACTAATTCTCCTTTTGTCTGACCATTTGTAGTTAATCGATAAATCGCATCCCAAGATATATTGCTCAACTTATACACTAAGTTTCCTTTTAAGTTTCCAGTCTTATTACTTTTTACTTCCCAATATAAATACGGAGAGAAATTTGGATTAGACACAACATCTCCGGTTTCAACATATTCAATATTATTCCTGTTAAAGCTCCTCAAACTATTTTTAACCTGAATAGTCAAAATTTTGTTTGTTAGCTCGAGTAAAATTCCACTAACCGCTTTTTCATTTTTTAATTTAATCGTTATTATATCACCTTTTTTTGATGAAAAATATTCATCGGAAGAAAAAGTTTTTTCAACAAATTTTTGACTTAAAACTTGAGCGTTCTTAATACTAATAAATGGCGTGTCTTTGTGAATACTCTTTGGGATATCTCCATATTTCAAATTAGTCGTTCCTTTTGAAATGGCATCCCAAATTATTTCTTGCTTAACTAAAGCAGTACCGTCTTTGTATACTGTAATAGTTGATTCTTTTGATGATTGCGCCCAAATAAAATTGGTAATAATTATAAGAATGAATAGCTTCATGATA
>JABGWJ010000206.1 GCA_018645565.1 bacterium
CATGAAGACACTAATAATTTTCCATATTTTATGTATGGACCAACCGTCGAAATAATTAAGCGAGCAGATTTTGTAATTTTATCTATTGCTTTGTCGTCAAAACTATCGGCAACAAGCAAATCTAAATCTTTGACCTCTCCATCAACTTTTAGTAATTCAGATTTAAGATTTTCTAATTTTTTAACGTCTCTTCCAGCAATTGCCCATCTAAACAACCTATTATTTTTTAAGCCATATTGTTCAATAATGTATTCGACAACTAATTTTCCAGTAAAACCAGTCGCACCAAACACTATTATATCATATTCTCTTTCTTTCATATTGGATTATTGGTTAGCAACTAATCCAACCAAGTTTATAATGTCTATTAAACTCAATTCACCATCACCGTTTATATCTGCAACAAAATTACAACAGACCCCAGATGAGCTATTATAAATAATCAATTCAGATAAAATTAAAATATCCAGAATGTTTAGCTTACCAGAGTTATCAATATCTCCTAAGACCCAACTATTACAAGCCTCTGTTGGTAAAGCATAAAAGGAATGATATCCTGCTAAGGGATGCGCCTCATTTCTGCCAGAACTGTCCGATGCTTGAATGAAATATTTAATATTAGAACTAAATGCTTGAGTAGGTATATAACCACTATAAGTATCTGGAATTTCAGGAATGAATGTCTTATAAAGCTGTGCTGAATCATAAGATGACATTTCACTGTTTTTCCAAAAAACTTTTACTGAATTATCTAAAATACCCATTCCGCTTAAAGCCTCGACCTCAATATTTAACTGATACCCTTCGTTTTGAGAAGAGGCTACTGTATCTAAAAGAGGCTGATGAAATAGTTGTAGCATATTAACATCAGGGATTCCTTTTATTCGGCAATGTAAAGCATCTGTCGATTCCCATGTCCCGGGGAACCCAATAATCTCATAACCCGGCATAGCAATTTCATATGAGCTTAGCGCATCATCATCCCAGGCGCTATTCATTATAGGAACTAAAATTTTATCATTCACAATGATAGAATTAGTATATGGTTGATCATTTGGAGTCCAGACTCTGTGCACATCCCAATTGTTGCCCCAACTCGTTAGCGACTCTGAAAAATAATTGGCTATAGATTCTATTTCACTAAACTGAGGATGATTTGTGGGTACTTGCCGAATCATGACTTTTGTCGGACTTAAATATTTACCCCAGCAGTCAATATGATCAATATAAGTGTCATTTGGATCTTCAACTACATGATAAGTATCAATACCGTAGTATATATTCATTAAACTATCAATATTTTCACTTTCTAAATCATTTTCTTCATAAACTAAATGTGATGAGGCTCCAATACCTAGTCCATCTGTCATGTAATTCCCACCACAATGAATCATATCAACCGAATAATAAGGGACATCTAAATATTCAGAAGTTTTAAAAGGAGCATTATTATCATTTAATCTAGGTCTATTATATGTGAAATCAACTATTCCAACTTCTTTATTCCCATCTACAACCCACCAAGGACCATAATCTCTTGTCCAATAACTATCTGTTGGCCCAACTATAAATTGAATATTTCCCATATTAATATCATTATTATTAAAAGCATTGAGTGCTGTATTTTGTTGAGCAGAGGACACCAGACAATATACAATAACATCTTCTGCAAGCTCACGGATAATATCCAAAGATACACCTAATGGGTATCTGACTAGAACACCACTCATGCGTTCAAATTCGGCTATATTTCTAACAGGTTGATTTGGAGGAGAAGTCTCTCTACCCATTTCAAGGAGTAGATTGATATTATTTTTTTCGAAATCAGTTAAACCAATTGGAAGTTCTTGAGAGTCGATACCCTCAGCATTTAAAAAACTGATAATAGTAATTACGATAATTAATGAGAAGTACCCCAAACGAAAGATGGAGTTAAAAAACTGAAATGATTTGAAATAGATTTGAATAAAAAACAATTATTGCTTTAATCTATATGTAGCGCCTTCCATTGTTTTAATAAACTTATCAACCTGACTTTGTGTATGGAAAAGATCATCCATCGGTACAAAAACGTCACTAGGATATCCCTCTTCATCATAATCTCTTAAAAAATTAGACTCTAATTTTATAACAACATCGCGGATGACCATCGGTGGGATTTCTTTGCTTCGCATAAAATTTATTTGAAGATTTAACTGCCCAGTTGAAGTTATATGAAATAAAGGAAGGTGCCCTTCATCGCACTCACACCTAAACGTCATAGTACCATATTCGCTCCCTCTGCCCCAACTAATATCCGAGCCATGCTTTTCGGAAAATTCAATTATTGCTTCTCCAATTTTAGCAATCTCTCTGCTACAATTGTCACGCATATGCTCAATAAAACTGCTTTTATCCCAGGTTGACATTAACGTTTCCCCCTACTTTCATTTAAAAAAATATACTTGAATAGCTATTGCAATTTAGCACTTGTTATTGAGACAAAAAAGATTTGAGAATAATAATTTTCAGATTATATCGAGGAAGAATACGTATTATAGTTCTACTCTGATAAGGTTATCATCAACATCTCTATCAATGAACTTACTCATTGGATCTATACCTGCTTTAATAGGTTTTTCTCTAACAGTAAAAGTGAACGTATTCAAAGAATCAGTAATTAATACTTTTTCAACAAGAATTGGGATTTCAGTTGTTTCCCCATTAATTATAGTTTCACCAAAAATTCCCACCTCAAGCCAATCATTCAATTTTGCAGTTGTTTGAACTCCGGTACTATCTGAGTAGACTTTTTTTGCTTCAACAGTAAATATTACATCATAAGAGCCATCTTCATTAACAGAAGCTGATGCATTTTTTGCCTTGTTTTCATATAATGTAATTTTTGAAAATGTATCATCCACAAGATATTGTAGATCATCAGGAGTATTTTCTTTTACCATTGTAACAAAAGTACCAATGTCCGCATAAGGTGATGATTTATATCTGAACCTTTCCATGAATGTCTTAAGCGCTTTATTAAACCTCTCTTTACCAATGAAATCAGAAAGAGTGTACATCATAAGACCTGCTTTATTATAATGGATGTATTGCTGACCTTCTGTCTTCATAATACTTGGTTCATGTCTACTCTCCATAGCCCTACCCATGAGATATTTATCCAATTCATATTTTAAAAATTTTCTTAACTGTTTATCGCCTTTTTCTTTTGCAAGCAGTGAAACTGCAGAATACTCAGATAAGCCTTCGCTTAAAAATGCCGATCCTTGTACGTCTCCTCCAGATGCCTGATGGGGCCACCACTGATGACCCATCTCATGTGCTGTTACCCAAAACGGCATATCAAGGTCTTCAGGGTCATTTGGATCAACATCCATTACAAATCCGATTGATTCAGAAAAAGGAATCGTATTTGGAAAAGAAACAGCAAAGGAGGCGTAACGTGGGAATTCTATTATTCTGCATTGTCTATATGAGTACGGACCGTACAGATCTGAATAGTATTCAATAGATTTTTTCATACCATCCATCATCGTTTTCAAGTTATAATTATGCTTCGGATGATATAAAATTTCTAATTTTACTCCATTCCATGTCTCTTCAAAACTTTCATATTTACCTGAAACAAAAGCAAAAAGATTATGAATTGGCTTGTCCATTTTATAATGAAAATACTTTCTATCTTTTTCTTCCCATTCATTAATGAGATACCCTGGAGTAATTGCGATTTGATCAACATCTGTACTCATAATCATTTCATAATTAACCCAATCTGCATCATCCCCCAAAATTCCATTTTTTAAACCTTCAATATCATTAAATGGCTTCAATGGGTCTTTTTCTTTATTTAATCCATATTTTTTTCTAGTCCTTTTCTGAGACAGTTCTCTATCAGAGTTGTACCCAAAGGTAGGTAGTAATTGGGAACTAAATATCATTGTCCCGTTTTCAATTACGGTCATATCAACGCCACTATTATTAAAACCTAGACGCTTCTGATTACCAGAAAACGTCAATGAAATTTCATCTCCAGGGGCTATAGGAGGATCAAAAGCATACATATCCCAACCGTAAGTACTATCCCTAGCTACTAGCTTATTTTTGACTGACCATTCAAATGTTTTATAAGGAAACTTCGTATTAAAATTTGAATGAATAGTATCCACAGCATATTTTGTTTTATTCTTTAATATATAGGTTCCATTGAATTTGACTTCAGAGGTTTTCGGGAATAGATGGACTTCTCCATTTACTGCAGTGATTTTTGGAAATATTTTTGATTTATACTTCTTATATTTTTTTTCATAATCTGCTGATAATTTTTCATAATATTTTGGCTGATGATAGTCATTAAGCACGTTTGTGTTATAAAAAATAAAGCTGCCCAATAAAATAAATACAGAAAGAGAAGAGGCGATACCAGCAATATAATAGTTATTCATTCTAGTTTTAGCTAGCTGAAATCGCGACATAAAATTATCAGAGCTGCCCCTAACCCAAAATAAATTTGAGATAATAATGATAAATGCGCAGAAAGAAATCCAGTACAGCTTATAGGTAATTAATCTAGTTATAAAAGGCGCAAAACCATTCATGTCAGAATAGGGAGCGCTAGATCCAGAACCAAAATAATATAAAGAATGATTAAACCCTAGCTGCCCGGCAAATATCCCAAATAAAAAATATAATATCATTAAAAAATGTCCCAAGTACTTATGATTAACCAATACTTGAATCGTAAATGCTAGCACACATAACAGCATATACCTTGTCCAATCTAAAACAAACAATTTCTTTAAATATAAGAGTACTTCATAGTCGTAAAATCCTTTCCATGTCTGAATACCAATGCCTACAACCATTAAAACAAAAAGCATTATACCTGGTAGCACAATTAAAGCAACCAATTTAGAAATCATTGGTATCCAATTCGGTACAGGGAGAGAGTCCATTATTTGATCAGCTCGGAGTTCTCTTTCTTTCCAGACGAGTTGCCCTGAATAAAACGTTATAATAATGAGCATGAATAAAGCAAAGGAACCACTCAACACGGATAACACTTCATAAGTTACCGGGAGAGTGTTAACACCATACATTTTTCCTATAGCAGATTGGTTTAGCAACAAAAATCCTGCTGCTGTACCAGCTATTGCTAAAAAATAAGGATCCCTGAATGCTCTTTTAATCTCAATTTTTAACTGAGTTTTAAACTGATACCAAATAGTCAATGAATTAAAGAGGGGTTTTATTAATTCATAGCCTACAACTTCATTCGTTGGTGAAGATTCTATCGCTTTATTATCTTTGGTTGACCTCTTATTAAACAACTTATATTGTCGAGAAAAACTGAATCTCTTCATTCCAAATAAAAAGAAAAAAGCACCTACAAAAATCCAAATAATTCGATTTAAAACTAGCCATTTACCCATTGGTATCAGCAGATTATCTTGCTCAGCGGGAGTCCAGTACCTAACTAAATCACCAACTGCTGCACCTCCAAAAGGGTCCAAAAGTGCCGCAATCCACCTTGTTTCAATATCTCCTGTCAGGTTAGAGGAGGTTAAATAGCCAAACAATAAAATTACAGAAGCTAAATATGTTGGCAACATCCTTCTAAATAAAATAGCTAAAGTAAATAGGATAGACCCTACAAGAAAGATATTGGGGATGACCATTACTAAAATTGGCTGAAGGTAAGCTCCAATACGAAATGCTCCTAACGCATCTTGATCTAAGAATGGCATTAAAAAACCGATTGCTAGGCCTAGAGTTATTCCTAACTGAATGAAGAGGCTTAATATAAAAGAGCCACAAAAGCGACCAACAAAATAATTAGATGCCTTAATTGGTTTTGTAAACATTAAAGGGTGCATATTTGTAACATAGTCCCGGTAGCCCGCATTTCCAAAAATAGCTGCACAGATAAGAATTCCAAATATTGTAAAAACGATTTGTAATGTGGCGATTAAAAGAGGTGAATTGACATTCGTGGCCTGGTTACCGATTACAATGCTTGCGCCTGAAAACGCTCCTCCCAAAACATTGGCAATTAAAAAAGCGAGAGCAAAAAAAATAATAAAGTATATCCAAACGGAAACTTTTTTAAATCCCTGAGCAATTTCAAAATATGCTATATCAATCCACATTCTATTTATTACTTTCTGTATCAAGATCGTTAATGGTTGCAAAATAAAGATCTTCTATTTCAGGCTGCACCTCCGTAAAACCTGTGATAGGCTCGCTATCACTTAATACTCTTATTTGCACTTTCCCCGTAGATAACTTCGAAGAAATAACCTGATGTGTTTCTGAAATATTTTTAAAGTCTTTTTTATCAACAAATCCCATCCAAACCTGTTTTGTGAGATCTTTTATTAGCGCAATTGGCTCACCAATTATCTTTACTTCTCCTTCTTTAATAATTGCCATATTGCTACATAAATCGCTTACATCTTCAACGATGTGTGTAGATAAAATAACAATAACATTTTCACCTATTTCACTTAATAGGTTATGAAATCTATTTCTTTCTGTTGGATCTAAACCTGCTGTAGGCTCATCTACTATAATTAGTTTAGGGTTCCCTATAAGAGCTTGCGCAATACCAAACCTTTGCTTCATTCCGCCTGAAAAAGTGCCAAGCTTTCTGTTTCTGTACTTCCATAGGTTAGTCTGACTGAGTAATGATTCTGCGAGTTCAATTCTTTCTTTTTTATTAGCTATTCCTTTCATAACTGCTAAATGATCAAATAATTCCAGGGCATTTACTTTTGGATACAACCCAAATTCTTGAGGTAGGTAACCCAGTATTTTTCTAAGCTCTTGCTTATCTTTAACAACATCAATAGAGCCTACAGTTATACTTCCTTTATCCAACTCTTGTAATCCAGCAATTGTACGCATTAAAGTCGACTTCCCAGCTCCATTAGGCCCTAACAGACCAAACATACCATTCCCTATATCTAAGCTGACGTTTTTTAAAGCCTCGACACTGTTCGAGTATGTTTTTGAAACATTTTTTATTAATAATTGCATGAATACTCCATTCTAGAATTTCTTTTAATTAAAATAATTAGACCTACATAATGCTTTAATTAAAAATATGTTCATTATTAAGACTATTTATTAACCAAAGTTAACTTGGCAGACTTCTGATTGTTTAAGTAAAGAAAAATTGTGGCAAATAAAGAAATAATTAAAAATAATAAAACCGGCATTCCGTGAATATTAAACCATGTAAAACTTTGTAGTTGTAATATTCCTATCCCAAATAAAAACTTTAGCGTTTCAGCATATAATGATATTTTACTGTTATCAAGTAACGATGTATATGAAAATATATTTAAGAAAATGAAAATAGCATATAGGTAGTTAAGAAATGGTGCAGATTGATGTAATACTAAAAATAGGTGAAACATAAAGACCAAGGCAAAAATTAATTGTGCCCAGCAAAACATAATTAACGAGTGAGAATTATCTGTATTGTACTTTATCTGATCTCCAGAAACTTTTATTTTATTATTAGGATAATTTTCTAACACGTCTTTAGGCCTCCACCCAGTAGGCATAAACCAAATTTTTACTTTATCAATTGATTTTTGAGCTCTCCAGGCATCCCTAAGTAATTGGAAAAAATATTTATAATTAATGATAATTGGGTTCCATGTTTTTGCTTGATTTAAGGTCCCATATATTGGAGAGACTGTTTCAAGTTCTTGCTGAAAGGTCCCAAATATTTTATCCCAGATAATTAAGATCTGTCCATAATTTTTATCAATATATTCATCATTTATAGCATGATGAACTCTATGGTGAGAGGGCGTAACAAAAACATATTCGAGCAATCCTAGATTCCCTATTAATTGAGTGTGATACCATAATTGCATAAACAAATGAATGGGGCCCAAAACTGCAAATACAGAAGCAGGTACGCCTAAAAGAGCACCAGGTATCATGAAAAGAGCAGAAAACTTAATGGTATTAGAAATGGATTGACGAAGGGCGCAAGATAAATTGAAGTCTTCACTACTATGATGGATAAAATGTCTATTCCATAATACATTTACTCTATGATTTAATCTATGGACCCAGTAGCCGCTAAAGTCTTTTACTAAAAAAGCCATAATTATAATTAACCAGTAAGATTCAATTTTATATAAGGCAATATTTTCAACCAACCAAGAATATGTAATTAATGCAAATGTAAATTTTATTGCATCCCTTATTGTATTTGTAATGCCAGAACTGAGTGAAGATATAACATCAGCAGAGCGGTTTATTTTAATTCCTTTAATACTTGCAACCACTGCCTCAATAAAAATCAAGAAAGCAAAAATCGGAATCGCATAAAACAAGGTTTTAATATAATAACTCATGAATTTTGTTTCAGTTTTTATCTTTGAGGTTGTATTCTATTCCAATACTAAATCTTTTAGAATTATAATTTTGAGCATATAATTCAATAATTTCAGTACCAAAGGTCACATCAGATTCATCATTCTTTTTTCCTCTTAACCTTACATCTCCTTTAATAATTTCTCCTGTTATAGGTACTATATCATATACCAACATAATACTATCGAGATTAGATGAACCTAAGACCATTTCATTATTTGAAAGGCCGGCACCATAAGTGCTAGCTGATATGACTGAATCGGGTGAATCTATCATTAATAAAATCTCTTTATTTAACGAATCAGCTAACCGAAGTAATGGAAGCTCTCTTACAGCCCACTCATCAATCTCAATTTTACTTTCGAGTGTTTCAAAAGTAGTAGTGTACTTTTTTGCTCTAAAGCCGTGAATACTTTCTAAGTCATCATAGCCGACTCTGGAGACATAAATAATATCATTTTCTCCATCACCTACTGTGAAACTAAATTCTTTTGATCCATCATCATCGTCTTTGTTTTCTTCATCAAAATATTCTGGACTCCAATATTCTTTTTTATCTGTATTATATCCCCACTGCTTTCCATTAGCCATTATTAGATGTCCAGTCGTATCACTAATATCTGAAATTAGATTAGCAATGAAGCCAAAAATCTTTTTTTGAATACCTAAAGTATTTTGAGTGTTTCTTTGTTTTTTTGCTAGAAAAGTGGTTTGATACATATCCACCTTGCCAATAAAAGGAGCATCAAAATAGGATTTGGTTTTCATCCTGATTTGAATATCTTGGCCATCATTAACAGTAGAACCGGATGGTTCAAAATCGTTCTCTTGACTAAAAACCATAGAATGAAATGAAATTATGGTTAACGTAAAAAATATTTTTATTGTCGTGAAGCCTTTCATTATAAAATATTTTAATATATTTAACATTATTTTAATATATAACTACTACTATTTAATGTTTTTCCACCTTGGCCTTAATTGCAAATTAGGATTTTTTGATTCGAACATTAGCGATTCGTAGACGCTGGAGTGAACTTTCTGTCGCCAATCATAATATTTTGGTGATTTACTTTCCCTCTTTGGATATACAGCGTTTGTTAATAAGACTACTATTACACCGTTTTCAGGGTCTATCCATATTGAGGTACCCGTAAACCCTGTATGCCCGAAACTGGAGTCACTTAAGTAGACACCTCCTGAGGCTAGCCCAGCTGGACTATCCCAACCCAATAATCGAGAACTATTATCTAAAATGCCCGCTTTACTTGTAAAATTATTAACTGTCGCTGTTTTAAAGATTCTCTTCCAACCATATAATCCACCATTTAACATCATTTGTGAAAAAACAGCTAAATCTTTTGCCGTTGAGAAAAGCCCTGCATGGCCAGCAACACCACCAAGGCTATATGCATTTTCATCGTGCACAAAACCATGAATTAATTCGCCTTCTGAATTTATTTCAGTGGGTACTATTCTATGCTTTTTCGTACCTGGTGGATTATAAAATGTTGTATTCATGCCTAGTGGTTTAAAAACCATAGAATCCAGAAAAACATCCAGATTTAAACCGCTTATTTTTTCAACAATATCACCCAAGATAATGGCTCCTACATCTGAGTAAATTGTAGTATCTCTATTATCTTGAACAGGATCGGTATTGTAAATACTAGTTAATAATGATTCTTTATTTTTGTCTGTTTTGTAATATTGTTTAAACGCTGGCAATCCAGAAACATGAGAAAGAAGGTCTTTGACTGTAATTTGAGATTTCTGAGAAAAATATTTTTTGTTTATACCTTTAAATCTAGGTAAATATTTAATCACCGGCTCACTTATATCTATTTTATTTAAATCTTGTAGTTTCATTATCGCAGATGTCGTAGCGACTGCTTTTGTGATTGATGCTAAATCAAAAATATCGCTTGAATTGACATCATTTATTTTGTCATACGTGTGATATCCATGACCTTTATGATAAAAGATATTCCCATCTTTTGCTGCCAGCAAAACTGCGCCTGACCATGCGCTGTCTGCAACAGCTGAGTTCATAGCTTCTCTCATTATAGAAATATCAGCATTAACCAGTTTAGGCCTTACTCTTAAAAGCAGTTTTCCAGGCTCAAATTTATTTTTTTCTACATGTTTTGTTCTTTTTTCTAATAAAACACCGGAACCGATATCAAAAATATTTGGAATAGAGACTGGTAAGCGTCCAGAAATATTTTCTTTACCCATTAATGCTTTGAATAAAGCATTTTGCATTACAAAACTACCTTTGTAAGCACATATATATGTAGAGACATCCGGGAAATCCATTAGAAGATACGGAGTGCCAAGACTTGCAAGAATAATACGGTTAGATTTTTTCATTAGCTCATTTACAAAATACGTCTCATTATCAGGAAAAAATATTCTATCTTTCCACTCCTTAGGACTGACAAATGCATTTATTAAAATTCTACTATTTTTAGGAATACTTCTTAAGATTGCATCCAGTACATACTTTTTATCCGATTCATCAATTTGTATTGTCCTTATTGGAAATTTTTCCCTAATTAAGTTTGATGTTAGACTAGAAATAGAATGCTTATTTTCCTGATCGTAGATATCAAATACATACAACGTATCCCTAGCATCCATTGATAAAGGCAGAAGTTTTTGTTCATCTTTCAGAAGAGTTATAGATTCTGAAGATATTCTGTCTGAAACTTCTTTATGCTCTTTTTTACCAATCATACTCATCATCGATTCTATATCAACGAAAGGATTAAGATGCAGCCCCGCCTTTTCTTTCATTTTAAGAATTTTCAAAACAGAAGAATTAATACTTTCTATATTAATTTCACCATTTAATACGGCTTCTTCAATTGCATCAATGGAACCAACAATATCATAATTTTGAATGATCACATCACAACCCGCTTTTACGGTTTCAATAATAGCATAATCATCAGCGTAATTTTTTGTTACTCCACCCATGCCCATACCATCAGTAATAATTATTCCTTCAAAACCAATTTTTTTTCTCAAAATATTTGTTACCCAAAATTTACTTAACGTAGCGGGGTTATCAGATTCAGGCTGAAAATCAGGAGCATGTACATGTGCAATCATTATTGCATCAACGCCTGCTTTTGCGACTTTTACAAAAGGTTTCAATTCTACTGACCACAACCTTGAGGAGTCACTAGGAATCATTGCCAGCGAACTATGAGAATCCGTTTGTGTATCGCCATGCCCAGGGAAATGTTTTGCCGTAGCAATCATGCCATGATCTTGCAACCCTTTAATATATTCTAGAGAAAATTCGCTTACGATATCAGGACTTTCACTAAAAGAGCGTGTATTTATAATAGGGTTAAGAGGATTATTATTTACATCAACTACTGGCGAAAGGTTCCATTGCACTCCAGCGGCTCTTGATTCTTCGGCTACAATTCTTCCGACTTCATAAGCATTATTTGGAATGCCTGTGGCTGTGATAGCCATTAACGGGGGAAAGTCAGTTCCAGATGAAAAACGTTGACCTAAACCTCGTTCAATATCCGCGTCAATAATTACTGGAACTTTTGATCTTTTTTGTATTTCATTTAACATCGCTAAAGAACTAGAACCATCTCCTGACCATATATGAATCCCTCCTATTCCATCATTTAAAAGTAATGATTTAATCTCATTCCACTTTTCAGGAGTAATTTTATTGTATTTCAAATGCATTCTATATATCATCATCTGAGCAATTTTTTGTCTTAAAGAAAGCTTCTTAAATGTTTTTTCAGCCCATTTTTTTTTACTTACAGGGACACTAGCACAACCGTTTAAGAATATAATTAGCAACATTAAAAATTGAAACAGAAACGCTTTTTTTAAGTGAGGTTTAAATATATCTAAATTCATAAGGTATTAAATTTATTCAAATTATTTTAATTAAATGACAAAAACACTAGATCAAAAAATAGGCCAGCTCATGATTGCTGGATTTCGAGAAAATAAAATTTCTAAAACTTCTGATATTTCAAAATATATAAGAGACTATAATATCTCTGGCGTAATCCTTTATGATGAAGACATGGAAAAAGGCGGTTCATTTTCCCGAAACATTAATTCTCCAAATCAATTAAAAAACCTTTCTAAATCAATTCAAAACAATGTCGACAATCCTATTTTTATATCTATTGATCAAGAGGGCGGCAAGGTAAGTCGATTAAAAGAGGAATACGGCTTCCCTTCTTTCCCTTCATGGCAAGAAATAGGAAAATTGGATGATATCTCTGAGACAAAAAAACTAGCTGAATCTCTAGCAAACCATTTAAATTATTGCGGTATTAACTTGAATTATGCACCTGTTCTTGACCTGGATTATGGGCAAAAAACGTATATTGGTAATGCCCAAAGAGCGCTCAGTAAGAACCCTAAGAAAATAATTGAGCACTCTTCAATTCTAATTAAAACTTTAAAGAAAAAAAATATTTTTTCCTGCGTCAAACATTTCCCAGGTCAAGGTTCTGGGCTTGGAGACACTCATCAAGGGATTGATGACATTTCAAATACATGGTCAAAGCAAGAACTGATTCCATATGAGACAATGATAAATTCTGGCATACTTGATATGGTAATGATTTCTCATGTTTTTCATCGACTTTATGATTCAAACTTACCGGCCTCCCTTTCAAAAAATATCGCTACAAAACTCTTGAGAAAAAAACTTCACTTTGAAGGAGTAATAATCTGCGATGACCCAAGTATGAAAGCGATTTCAAATAACTACTCTCTTGAAGATACTTTTACATATATGATTAACGCAGGTATTGATATTTTTTGCCTTGGGAATAATTTAGGGTTTGATCCCTATTATGTACCCAAATGTGTTCAAGCAATAAAAGAAGGGATAAATAAAAAAAAGATTTCAATAGAAAAAATTGAACAATCAATTTTGCGTATAAATAAATTGAAGGACAAATTGTAACTTTATGAAAAAGCGATATGTACTAGGCCTCGATGGAGGAGCTTCAAAAATCCTTTCACAATTATTTTTAATAAATGATAAAAATGAGGTTCTTAACGAATCAAGACCATTTGAAGTAAGTTATAGTAGCATAATCAACTTTGATCAAAGCTTTATTCCAGTAAAATTAGAGATTCAAAAAAAAGAAAGTTTAGATAAGAGCATAACCATACAACCAAAGGAGCTAAGCCAATCAAAAGTCATTATAGATGCAATAATGAAATCAATTCAAAATTTTAAAAATTTCGAAATATCGGCTATGGGATTCTGCTTCCCTGGAATTAAAACAAAAAATATCGATGGGATTTCCATAATGGCAAACGGACCACGAAACTTAAATATGCTTCGTCAGTTAAATAAAAAAATAAACTTAGAGTTTAATTTCTCAATAAATATTAAAAATATTTATGATGATTCCCTATCATGCGTTTACGGAGAAAAGTTTTCTCGTAATGGAAAGCTAAATAATTGTTCTAATGGGATTTACATTGGTGGTGGAACAGGCATTGCAGATGGTATTGTATATCAAAATCAAATAATAGATTTAACCGCTAAAAAAGATTTTAAAAAATCTTGGGAAATAATAGCGGATGATGGAAAATCTGTGGAAGAAAATTTATCTCTTGGAGGTCTAAGTCAAAAATGGAATTCAAAAAAAATTAAGTCATTAGAATCATTGACTGACCTTTTTGCAAAAGCACAAATGAAGGATAAAAAGGCTGAAAAAATACTTTTTTCTGCTGGCAATGCTTTCAATCTTTTGATTAAATCAAGAATATCTTTTTTTAAATCTAAGGGACATTATCCTGAAAAAATCGTTATCGGACAACGGTTGGGTGTCTTACTAAACGAAAAAAATCATCCATTAAAAAATATCATCCAAAAAAATAATTTTAAAGACATCCCTATTGAATTATCTTCAAATAGGAACACTGCAGCTCTGGGAGCTGCTTATCTGGCCATTAATGAAGATAATTATGCATAAAGAACCAATCATGTCTATTGGCCTTGTAATGCCAGAAGATAATCAAAAAGATATTTCACTATTTTTAAATGGCGATAGTTTCGATCTTAAAGTAAATGATTTAAATCAAACTCATTTTAATAAAAAATTACTTATTCAATCAAAAAATCAACGCATGCATCTAGAAGGCAAAGAATGCGAATCCATTATTTTAACAAATAGGCAGAGGATAATTAAGGACCACATAATAGTTGATTCTGTAATCGCGGGAAGAGGATTTCATTGGCAAAAACGAATAAAAATAAAAGTACTTGGTGACATAATCATAAAAATTATTGGGCATTCGCTTTTTGTAATAAATAGAATACACCTTGAAGATTACTTAATGTGTGTAGCCACGTCCGAAATGGGTAGTGATTGTCCCACATCGCTTTTAGAAGCTCAAACTATTGTTGCTCGATCTTGGATTCTTGCGGCAGCAGAAAAAAAGCATGAACGCCTTGGGTTGGATGCCTGCAATGACGACTGTTGCCAAAGGTACCAAGGCATATCGAATTTA
This sequence comes from bacterium, assembly GCA_018645565.1. GTDB lineage: Bacteria > Fidelibacterota > Marinisomatia > Marinisomatales > UBA1611 > TMED80. The sequence continues at coordinate 14,926 of JABGWJ010000206.1, forward strand.
ACAAAATCTTCTATAAAGGCAACTGTCAATACTAGGGGAAAAGCTATAATGCATAGCGATACAATATGTGATGCACGTTATTCAAAAAGTTGTGGTGGAATAACAGAAAGTAGTGCAAATGTTTGGGCTATGGATCAAAAACCATATTTAGAATCTCTTGTTGATGATAAATCACAAATGAAAAAAAATATTTCAAACGAGGAGTCATTTAAAACCTGGATGAAACTACAGCATTCATCTTACTGTGGCCCTCAATTTGTAGATGAAAATAAACTCGGTGAATACTTGGGAAATGTCGACAAGAACAGTAATTATTACAGATGGAAAGTTTCTTATACTATGGATGAAATAATCCAAATTATTTTTGTTAAAACTGGCAAACTATTTACTGACATAAAACAATTATTACCATTAAAAAGAGGCGTCTCAGGCAGGATATTACATTTAAATATCATAGGTACACTTGAAGATAAAAATGATTATAAATTATCTATAGAATCAGAATATGAAATAAGAAGAATTCTGCATCCTAAATTTTTATATAGCTCAGCATTTACAATTGAAACAAATTCACATACTAATAGTAGCGAACATTTTACTTTGAAAGGGGCCGGCTGGGGTCATGGAGTTGGATTATGTCAAATTGGAGCATTGGGAATGTCATTAGCAGGTAAAAATACCAATGAGATTCTTTATCACTACTATAAACAAACTCAAATAAAGGATATTTATGAGTGAATCGATAACGTTACATTGGGTTGATTGGGCTATCATTATTTCTTACATAATTTTTTCACTTGGTGTAGGAATATATTTCTCAAAAAGAGCAGCTTCGAGCACTGAGGAGTATTTTTTATCTGGAAGGTCACTGCCTTGGTGGATTGTTGGAACATCTATGGTTGCCACCACTTTTGCTGCTGATACACCACTTGCTATTACTGAGTTTGTAAGAGGACCCGGTATATGGCAAAACTGGTTTTGGTGGAACCTGCTAATGGGTTCGCTCCTGGGAGTTTTTCTGTTTTCTAGACTTTGGAGAAGAGCAGAAGTCCTAACAGATAATGAGTTGCTAGAAATTCGTTATAGTGGAAAACCAGCTGCATTCCTACGCGCTTTTAAAGCAGGATACTTTGCAATCCTTTATAACTTTATCGTTATGGGCTGGGTGATTAATGCGATGGCTTCTGTTGTTTCAGTTATGCTAAATATGGATAAATGGACTGCTGTTTGGCTGTGCGTTATCATAGCCTTGGTCTATGCTATTTTATCAGGGTTCTGGGGTGTTGTCGTAACAGATTTAGTTCAATTTTTAATAGCAATGTTTGGGTCGATAGCTCTTGCAATAATTGCTTTAAATTATGTAGGCGGGATGGAAACATTGCTGTTTAAACTTAACCAACTTTTGGGAACAGATGTTGTAACCGAAAATACTTTGAAATTCATACCGCCAATACCCGATGAAGGGTTGGGAACTCAGACATTTTGGGAATCTCCTTTTTCAAAATTTTTAATTTTTACGACAATAATGTGGTGGTCTCATCATGGTACTGACGGAGGTGGATATATTATTCAGAGGATGTCTTCAGCAAAGAATGAAAGGCACGCACTCCTTGCTACGCTTTGGTTTAATTTAGCACACTATGCTCTACGTGTATGGCCGTGGATTATTGTAGCGGTTGTTTCTATAGTTATGTTCCCAATTATACCCTCTGAATATTCTGAATTAGGAGTCAAAGCGGGATACCCACTTGTTATGAATACTCTACTTGGTCCTGGCTTAAAAGGGATTCTCATCGTTTCTTTTCTAGCAGCATTTATGTCTACCATCGATACTCATTTAAATTGGGGAGTTTCATACTTAATTAACGATATATACAGAAGGTTTTTTAAACCAGATGAATCCGAAAGGCATTATGTGTTTGCAGGTAAAATAATGACAATTGTTTTAATGGTCCTTGCTGCTTTTACCGCTCTTAAAATGCAAAGTATTTCTAAAGCTTGGGAGTTCATTTTTTCAATGGGAGCAGGAATAGGCTTAGTGTTAATACTTCGTTGGTTTTGGTGGCGAATAAACGCTTGGAGCGAAATAACTGCATTGGCCACTTCCATTATTATAACAATCACTTTGGAATTGATAGCATATTTTCAAACTATTAATAATGATTTGCAATATTCTTTGTTTGGCGCCTCGCCAGTAATCTTTGGTATTCAATTACAAATTCATCATAAGTTGATGATTATAGTACCCATAGCAATAATAGCTTGGGTTTCAGTTACTTTCCTTAGCAAACCAGAACCGATAGAAAAACTTGAAGAGTTTTATAAAAGAGTACAACCTGGAGGATGGTGGGGACCAATAACATCTAATTTTAAACACACATTACAGCCTGTTACCAAAGGCATTTTTATTTTATGGGTATCAGGAGTACTAATGATATATGGTTTCACATTTGGTATTGGGAACCTAATTTTTCAAAACTATGGAGCTTCTGTTATCCTTTTTGGGTGCGCTGGTCTTGGCTCATATCTCATCTGGAACAAAAGTATCTCAAAGCTAACTTGAATTATTATGTCTAAACCAAGAAGAATTCTTTCTATCGATATTTTCCGAGGGTTTACTATTGCAATGATGATAATTGTTAATAACCCAGGAAGCTGGTCTTATGTATATGCACCATTACGACACGCTAAATGGCATGGCTGCACTCCTACAGATTTAATTTTTCCGTTTTTTTTATTTATTGTTGGCACATCAATGAGGTTTGCATTCGTCAGATGGCACTCCTTTGCTTCCAACGAATTTTATAAACATGTTTTTATTAGAACCATATCAATATTTATTGCCGGCAGTCTTATCCATGCATTTCCTTTTATTCAACAAGACTGGGACTGGGGCAATTATAGAATAATGGGTGTGCTTCAAAGAATTGCACTAGCATACGGTATAGCAGCTATTATGGTTATCCATCTAGATTTGAAAAAGATTTTCATTTCTGGCGTAGGCATACTTTTAGCTTATTGGGGAATCCTTTGGCTAGGTGGCGGGAGCGCACCATATAGCCTTGAAACCAACTTTATCCGTAAAATTGATATTCTGCTCCTCGGGGCAAGCCACCTTTATGGAGGTACTGGAATTCAATTCGATCCGGAAGGATTATTAAGTACTATACCATCAGTTGTAACCGTTTTAATGGGGTATCTAGTAGGATCAATGCTTCACACAACAAAAGATTTTTTAGATAATGTTAAAAGGATGTCCACATTTGGAATCATTTCAATAGTTATCGGATTAATATGGGGACTGATTTTCCCTATAAATAAACAATTATGGACAAGCTCATATGTACTTCTGACAGGGGGTATTGCTACTTTATCTTTATCCTTACTCTGCTACGTGATTGATATTAAAAAATGGAAAAAACCACTCTGGGTTTTTCAGATTTTTGGCACAAACTCTATTTTTTTATTTGTCCTATCTGGATTTTGGACGAAAATAATTTTAAAAATAAAGTTTACTTTGGAAGGAGAGCCAATTTCAGGATACGGCTATTTATATAAAACTTTATTCGTTCCATTTGCAGGAGACATGTTTGGGTCATTACTATTCGCCCTTGCTCACCTATTAGGATTCTGGTTGATATTATTATGGCTTTACAAAAAGAAAATATTTATAAACCTGTGATAAAGAAATTTGTTTTAATTATTTTTCTTTTTGTTGTTTCAATTAAACTACAATCTCAAGACAATCACCAATATTTAACGAACCGCCCATATGCTGTCGTTTTAGGAACAACTCAAGATGGCGGATATCCTCATGCCGGCTGCGAAAGACAATGCTGTAAAAATGCATGGTCATCAGACAGTTTGAGAAAGATGGTATCTAGTATTGCTATTATAGACCCTAGATTAGGCTTGGGTTGGATGATAGATGCTACACCAGATTTTGCAAAACAATTCCACATAGTTACTAAAAAACATGGAGTCAGACTTGCAGGTATATTTTTAACGCATGCTCATATCGGACATTATGCAGGATTAATGCAACTGGGTAAAGAAGTTATGGGAGCAAAAAATATAGTTGTTTATACAATGCCTAAAATGAAAAAATATCTTGAGAAAAATGGCCCTTGGAATCAACTCATAAATCTGAAAAATATTGTACTATTACCAATGAATGATAAAAAAGAAATTCAATTATCTAGAGATTTAATTTTAGAACCATTTTTAGTTCCGCACAGAGATGAGTATTCTGAAACAGTTGGTTTTAATATAATAGGACCAAATGAATCTATGCTCTATATACCTGATATAGATAAATGGAATAAATGGGAACATGATATTTTATTCTGGATTGAGTCTAACACTTATGCTTTGTTAGATGGAACATTTTACTATGATGACGAAGTCCCGAATCGCAATATGAGTGAGATTCCCCACCCTCTGATTATCGAGAGTATGAATTATTTTAGTAGACTTTTAAAACGTGATCAAAAAAAAATATTCTTCATTCATTTAAATCATACAAATCCTGCACTTTCTAAAAACTCTGCTGCTTCTCGAAGCATTATCAAAAATGGGTATAACACCGCAAGATTTGGAATGGAATTTTATTTTTAATTATGCCAAAAAGAATATTCATAATGGGCGCAAGTACAGGGATCGGAAGAGCTCTAGCAATTAATTATGCAGATAAAGAGGTAGTGCTTGGCCTAGCTTCAAGAAGAATCGATTTATTAGAAATAATAAAAGAAGAATGCAAATCATTAAACTGTAAAACAATCATTTATAAAACTGACGTAAGAAATACATCTGAATGTGAACAATCAGCAAAAGATTTTATTGAAGTAGCAGGCGGTATTGATATTTTAATCGCTAATTCTGGTGTCGGAAGCAGCGATGGTCTCTTTTCAGGTACTAGTAAAAAAATAAATAGAGTTTTAGATACGAATATTTTTGGCGTAACGAATACCATATTACCGTTTCTACCTAGGATGAAAGAACAAAAAAGTGGCACCGTTGTTGTTATTAGTTCAGTAGCTAGTTTTATACCAATTCCACATAAAGGCGGATATTCTGCTTCGAAAGTAGCTGTAAGAAGGTTATTTGATTCGTGGAGACCAACACTCATTGAGAATGGAATTAAAGCAGTTTCAATTTGTCCCGGATTTATAGATACTCCAATGACAGAAAAAATCTTATTTAAACCATTTTTAAGGGATACTAACTCAGCTTCAAAATCTTTTATAAAAGCAATCGAAGTTGGTAAAAAAACATATATATATCCATGGCAAATGAAATTATTTGTAAAAGCTTTTAATATTTTGCCACAGTTTTTTTATGACTGGATAATAAACAAATCAAAAAGTAGTATAGCTAAATACGATAAGAACTAAATCTGAATTTATTTATACTGTATTTTTCACTGGTAGTTTTTTGACAGTAGAAAATAACCATGTAAGTCCAATAGCAAACGCTACAACTGTTGAGAGCATCATTGAATACCAAACCCACTCAACAGATTTATCCATCACAAAAATAAAAAATAGTGATAACGGCGCAGAAACACCAAGTACTCTCACAATTGTTATGACCAGTACAGGTAATCCTTTACCTAAGCCTTGCAAAACTCTTCCCGTAGTTATTCCCACTGCAATAAAGGGATAAGCAAATGCAAAGATCTGTAAAAAATTAACAGCAATTATTACTATTGATTCATCCTCAGTAAAAAACCTTACTACCTGATCAGCAAAAATATAAACCGTTGCCGAAGAAAAAATAGTTATTATTAACGCTGAGAAAATTCCATATCTAATTGTAAACCGAAGAGCCTCATATTCTTTTGCTCCATAAAACATGCCAATAAGGGTTGTGAGTGAGGCTGCTATGGAAAAAATAGGCAAGAAAACAAGCATATCTAATCTACCAGCGACTTGATAAGCGGCTACAGTTTCAACAGAGATATGTACAAGAATTTTGTTGAAAACACCCTGTCCCACTGCCATCACAATCATTGATAGTGATGCCGGTAAGCCAATTTTGATAATGTCCAAAATTATATCCGATGAGAATGAAAAATCATTGAGGTTAAAAGTAATATATGAGTGATTTTTAAAGAATAACATAAAAATAAAAACGATGAAAACAATTGCTTGACTAATGACTGTAGCCATCGCTGCACCTGAAATACCTAACCCGAATCCAATATTTCCAAAACTTTCTAATTCAAAAATAAAAATTGGATCTAGAATTATATTTAAGATGGTACCTAAGCCGGCTACCATCATTGGGAACTTCATATCACCTTCACCAGCAAGGATTGACCTGAAAAACCCAGAAAAGATCATGAACGGCATACCAACACACATTACATGCAAATACTCCCAACCTAAATTTAAAATTTCGCCACTAGCTCCAAATAATGATAGAATATCTTTGCCAAAAAGCAGTCCAACTGAAGAAAGAGTAATGCTAATGATAAAAGCGATAAAGACAGCATGCTCAGCACAATTATCGGCTTGTTTTTTGTTGTCTTCTCCAATGAATCTTGCAATTGCGGCAGTAACACCAGTGCCCAATCCCATCGTAAGACCTAGTACCAAAAAAAACAAAGGCATATTAAATGCTATACCAGTAATAGCATTACCTCCAAGCCTACCAATAAATAACATATCAACTAAGTTGTAAAGTGTCTGTATGCCCATACCAAACATAATTGGTATAGCCAGAGACCATAGAGCTTTTGAAGGATTATCTAAAAAGACTTTTAAGCGGGACCTAGACTTTGTTTGCATTTGCATCAGGCGAAACTTACATGCCTCTTACGATTAACTTACTATACTATTAAATCATATAGTTTGAATAGTCAGTTAAACATTACTTTATGAAGATCATTTTTTGTGAACTTGTAAAGTTTTTAGCTTCTAAACGATAAAAGTAAATACCCGATCCAACTTTAAGTCCAAGTTCATTTGTCCCATCCCATACCACATTATAATATCCTGATTTTAATTCACTGTTAATAATCTTATAGACAGTCTTACCATTAATATCATAAATGAATAACTTTACGAAAGATTGTTCAGGTACCGTGAATTGAATATTCGTTTTTGGGTTAAAAGGGTTTGGATAGTTTTTCATTAATGAAAACTCATTAGGAATTTTGATTTGGTTTATAACACTATCTCTAGAATCAATAATATTAAAATTATCATCAAAAAACGTATAACTAATATGTACATCTAAATCTTCATAATAACTTCTTTTAAAATCAAAACCCAATGGTGTAGTCAATTTATTAGAAGTAGCAAATTCGATAACGCCAAGACCTTCAAAATCATCAATGCTCTTTAGCATAGTACCATTATTACTAATTTGAAGATTATCCTTTGCAGTAACGCTATTTATATTTTGACCATAATCAAAAATTATTTGGCCATACTTTGCTCCTCTTATCGGTAAAATACTAATTGTTTCGTCACTAATCTGGAGCAATGAGAACTCATCAAAAACTAAATTTTCATCGCTTATTTCGACTGGCCCATATTTTTGTAATGACCATAACCACATTTGAGTAAAAGCCATGCCATCATCAATTCCAAAAAGACTATCTTGCGTTATTTTAATATTTGGTGGAATGCCAATATAAGGTCCAAGATTTCTAGAATAATCGTTTGAATTCCAACTTGATATAAAAAGTACCAAATCTTCTAAACTAACCCTGTCATCAGGAGGATTGCTAAAATCACCAGCCGCTTTTGTAAAAAAACGTCTACTTAATAAACTATCTCTAACATTCCCTGATGTATCTTTAATATAAAGAACCTCAAGGTCAAGAGTATCGTAAGACATTATTGTAGAATCTAGAATTAAAAATAAAGTGTCTGGATTGAGCCTAAATGCGTAATCAAATCCTAGAGTATCACGTTTTGAAGTGAATTTATATGAAAAAGATTCAACATCAATTGACTCTGAAAAATATATTGAAATGACTGAATCAATTATCAAATCAACAAAACCTTCATGTTCAATATTAGTAGAATCAATTGTAGGAAATCGCAAGTCATATGTGAAAAGAGTATCACTAGTTCTATCTACACTCATTGCATTTAGACCTAAGTCATAAATTGCTGAATTATTAGCTGGTCGAATCAGAAATTGTTCTTTACCAGATGGTACTTCATCAAATTTTATTTGTAACCTAACAGAATCTTTACCTTCTTCAGAGTGGTCAAAAATCTCAATTTCTTCAATATTTGCACTTGAAACAAAACCATTATTTTTAAATACCTCAACACTAAAATCATTGACTGCTATAAAATTAAACCCTGAGTTATCTGTAAATACATTATCATCAATAGAAAAGTTTACTGCACAAATTTTTCGGGAGGCCTCAGATGGATTATTTTGTAAAGTCATATACAAATTAGAATCGATTTTAGCTGAACCAGAAATAAAATCAGGCGCAATATTATCCGATGTTGTGAATGTTATAGTATCTCCTGCTAAAATTTGATTACCTGCAAAATCCTCAAAGTTATCTTCAATTATAACAGACATTCTGTGCTCACTTCCAAAAGGCTGGGTCATTACAACCCAAATACTATCAGGAGATGGGTCATTCACTATTGTATAGTATGTTACATAATTAATAGCACTGTCTGGGGGAATTATGATAGTAGAATCAGGAGTTGAGACCAGTATATCTTCATATCTAAATACGTCCATTAATTTAAAACTTTCTAAAGCAGAATCGTCAGTTAGAGGCTGACCATTTAACAATCTAATAGGTTCATTAAAACTAAAAATCAATGTATCGTTATAAGATATATTATTACTCTCATTCGTGATATTTGAACTATAAAATGGTCTTAATTGGTCATTTAAAATAAACGGACCAGCAAATTCTGATGAATCCATGTTGACACCATTTTCATTATAAATTGCATTTGAAGATTCAGGAAATATTCTAATTATTTCACCACCAGTTGGAATAAAATCAAGGCTAACATCAAGTTTTATTGTGTCTGCGCCTTCATTATCAAGCAAATTATTATTTTCATCGACAACATAGATTGGAAACACCTCACTTATGGTATCATCATTTGATGTGAGCAATACTTTAAAATCTTGAATGACAAGGCCAGAATTAGATAACTCATTTGAAAAAACAGGCCCGTTTTCGAAGATCAATCTAAAGAACCCATTATCTGAACTAAGGCTACTGTTTTGTCCGAAAATAGGTGATGGTAGTAAATAAAATTGTTCTGTTACTTCAGTAGCGCTCATAATATTACCGCCAGCATCATAAATTTCATTTGGAGTTGGTCTTACCAAAATGCTTTCAGTCCCATTTGCAGAGCCAACAACTTTTAAATTCAACCGAAATATTGTTTCACCAATTGCTGGGTTACCTCCTGATGTATCAGCTACTGATTCGAGATAAATAGATTGTGCACCATTTAAATCGCCATAATCCACTTCAAGATTAAAGTCTTGAACAGTAAGAGGCTCTGTCGCAACAGAATTACTGAAAACATTCTCGCTCATTTGGATCAACACATAATCATTACCCCTACCAAAAGAGTCTTCAATAAAACTAGGTGGCGAAACATCCGCGACCTCATACTCAAAATTATAAGTCGCAGTGAAATTTGTGTCACTATCACATAAAGTTGAGCTATTAATAGAAAGTGTAAATATTTCTAATTCAGTAAATAGAATATCTGGATCCAAAGTAATTGAGGTTGTATCAATATTAAATTCAGTTTGATAATCTAAGGTATCACCATTTTGATTAATTAAATGTACAATTTTTTTAAATTCACTATCATTTAAATCATTTATACTTAAATCGGTTTCATTATAACTTTTTACAGTTTCACTAAATAGTAAAATTATATTACTACTGGGTAATATAGCGTTATCAGGGTCAGGAGATACTTGCAATAATGTTGGTGCTAATTCGTCTTTTAAATTAAAGGTTACCTGATTCAAAACTTGATTCCCAGCGCGATCCCTTATTGGTAAAAAAGTGGTAGATATCGTAACTACTTCAGTACCTGAAGCATTAGGTGGATCTAAAATTAACTGCAATCTAAGACTAGTCTCTCCCCCTACAACTGGTTCAAAACTATCAACCTTAATAACATTTTCTACCAATACAGTTTGGACATTATTTAAATCATTGCTTGAAATGGCTAAATCAAAGTGACCGGTGTTTAACCCTCCAGAGGCGACCAGATCTGCGTAATCTTTATATATTTCTTCATTCATAGATATAATTACTAGTGTATTTGAATTACTGTCAATTACGGCGCTAGTAAATAATGGGTTTACAATATCATTTATTCGAATATTCGATGATTTAGCAGTTATCTGATTACCCGATTCATCATTTAAAGAAACACCGCTAGCATTTTGGTTTAATATAGTTATTTGAATATCTTCCCATTGCGAGTCAACAAAAGAATCATCTGGATCAATCTGAATTACTCGCAAATCATCGCTAACATCGATGCTAAAACCTAAAGGGGCTCCACCTTCAAGAAATGAAAGCGAGATATAGTCCGATAGATTCGCTGCAGACACCTCATCTTGATTTTTAAAAAGTTCTTCAGATGAATAAATAATTATATTTTCATTCGGATCAACAATCATAGGATCAGATTCAACACTTATACCTTCAATTGTTATTATAGGGGGGATAATATCATATAATTCAATATAAATGGTATCGCCGATAGTAAATGGAATGCTTTCACTGTTTATTAAATGGGGTGCAGTAATTTGAGAAAGGATTTCTCCATTTTCATCACGCGTTGCAAAAATATGATCTTTTACAGTTACATAGATATAAGAACCATAATTCGGCGGATTAATTAATGGGAATCTAATTGTACTAAAACCAGTATTCTGTTGCAATAATCCACCGTTTTCATTGAGTAATTCACCTATCCCAACATTAAAACCATTTTCATCTCTAATTTCAAAATAATCTTCACCATTTAAAATAGAACCAATACTCCAAACCTCTCCATCATTTACACCATATACTTCATTTGAAAAATCGATATCAACAAACAAATTTTGAGGATGCAGATTTTTATAATCAGAAAAGTGAGACATTTCACCAATGACAATATTAAAATCACCTGTATTACCAACATTATGGCCATCTACAACTATGTAATAATCTCCTTGTTCATCCAAATATATCTCTCTAGCTATTGGTAGATAATCAGGAGGACTAAAATCTACAGCGCTAGGGCATAATACGCCTGAATCAATTAATTCATAAGAAAAATTTTCGCTAGCAATTAATTCATTTTCATCAATGTTTTTACAATCTATACCATCCGCTTTAACTATTGCAATCGAAGCATCAAAATTCACCCCACTTCTACACATATCGGCAAATAAGTTTATACCCTCATCATTCTCTCCATCACCATCTTCATCAGAAAATCCAATAGAAAATTTATATATCACATCATTTGTAAGGTACCCTGCTAATATGTCTGTGGTTCCTGAGCTGTAAACTACAAAATCATCTCCGCTTGCTGTTGTTGAACCAGAAAGCTCAATAGGGAAATCGTCTACTGATATTGTTAGATTAACATCATCTTCACATTGGGCATTTATGATCGAAGGTACTGAAAAACTTAAAATAATTAATAATGTTGTTATTTTATTGAACGGCATTGATTAAGCCTTCACCGTAGCTATTTAGAAAAATTGAAGTATTGTTTTCACTTCTAAGTACAGTATTGTTTGTATACCTTATTGGCGCTAAGCCTTCATCTTTTACAGTAAATAATATTTTAGCCATAGACATGGTACCACTTGAATTGCTTGCAACTGTAGTTGGCTGTAAAAATAGATAAACGTTTAAAAAGCCATCCTCTTGATCTGTGAACATAATGGGAGTATTAACACCATTCATAAAAAAATCACCATACTTAACAGTATCAATCTGAATTATCTCGGAATCAAACTCAATTTGTAAATGAGCGCCGGCAGCATTCTGGACTTTATAACAATAAAGTTCAAGCGTATCGCTTTCACCAACTTTAATGGATTCAAATTCAGGAGGGTGGAAAAATATTGTTGGCGAATTTAAACCAAGATTTTCCGGGTCAAATTCATTGTCAAGCTCATACTTAGCATCATCGCAGGATAATAAAAAAATAAGTACAAATATAAAGTATAATAAATTTTTATGGGATTTTAACACCGACATTAACTCCTAATGAAACCCACATTGTACTACCTAATGAAGATGTATTAACCAAATTGGCTCTGCTTGAAAGCGCAAATGATAATGGGAACGTACTTATATCATAGACCAGGTCACCACCAAGGACATAACCTTTACCATCATCATAAGATGACCTGCCTAAAAAAGAATATTTCCTAAGGCTCTTTCCACCAAAAGATATTTTTTCAGTTAAATCAAAATTAAGCGCGACCGTATTACTAGACCCATCGTATTCATCATCAAAACTAGAAGATGTAAATGAATAATTAGATACCTCATAAGATAATGATGTAAAAACTGAACCAAAATAAAGACCTATTGGTGTGGTAATTAAAAAACCACCATCAGTGTACGGAGAAAAAGCAGATAAAGAATTTCCTTTAAAAATTGGCCTAATGATTGAGCCTCTTAAACCAAAGCCTGATAGCAAATCCCATGTAGTCATTCTAGGTTTTGATTTTGAATCAACAACAGACCCAAAATTACCGGCATTGACAAATATATCATCAGGAGCGACAATATATGCATGCAGCATATTTATACCCCAAATAGAACCTCCTAAAATTCTTAATCCCTTCAAAAAGTTATTATGCTTTTTTGTATCACTAGCATAACGAATTATATCTGGTCTAAGTTCAATTAGCTTACCTGGGTCGTTTTCATTTTGATAATTTGTATACTTTTCTTCAAACCCTCCCCAAGATTTTTGATAATTTGAGTGAGCAAGTAATGCCAGCCCACCAATTATAATTTCAGTACCAAAAAAACCCATTCCTGTGTAAGAACGTTTTGAATATACCTGCCCTGCTCCTGGAACAAATGTAGAGTACATTAAAGACCTAACTTTTTTGGGAATTTTTGGTAATCTAAGCCAAGAAGTTTTCTGTTTTTCTTTTTTTGGTTTTAAATAGCCTAATGTTTCAGAAGACGCTTCGAGTGTTAAAGTATCAGGCACCTCCAAACCACTAACATTGTATGATAATTTTTTCATTTCAAGCCTAATACTATCAATTGCACTAACATTATCAATTGAAAACCCTTGAACCTCCTGCTCTAAGTCGATAGAATACATTTTTCCTTTAATAAAATATTCTTTTTCTTTTTCAATAATCGTACCTGCCACTACAAAATTAACTTTTAACAGCTTACCTATTTCTAGAATGCATGCTTTAGATTTGCATTCCCCATAAACACGCTCCCCTGGATAAAAAATGTCGACCTGATTTGTCATACTAGCATCAAGAACTTCATAAATATTTAATTTTTTAATGTTTTGACGAAATTGTTCGGTTAAGAGATCACGCATAGGTAAAGAAATACCTTTAGATGAAAAGTCTAGAACAGCTAACCGCTTTCCAGTTTTTGCACCATCATCTTGCCAATCAACTTTTTCTGCAGCTGATGCATTTACACTTAATAAAAACCAAAATGCAATGAACAAACCACAATTAGTTGCGATGATTAATATTTTGTTAATATAATTCATTTTTTAATAAAACTAACAAATTTACGCTTAAGAAAGGAGATGTCAAATAAGGGTAGAAATAAACTGTAGAATTAAAACTGTTTCATAGGATTATCTTGATACCAGCTATTTATAAACATATCTAAAATTTTTACTAAAGAATTCTCTATATCTTGGATGATTTTTTTATCGGAAGAATGCCCTATTAAATTTTGCTGATAAATAATTCCTTTTTTAAACTTTTTTAAAACTTTCTTTTTTGAAATATTTTCTAAATATTTTTCTTTTGTTAAAAATAAATCAAAAACCGACAGCTCTACATGATAAGATGAGAGGCTTAACTCATTTGATTTCATTAAACTTATTTGAATAACCATCGTTGGAGAAAAAATTTCTGGGTCTATCTTCAGTTTATAACCTTCTAAAAATAACAAAGCTATCTGTGTTAATTTTTCTTGCCATGTGGGGTCATCCTGCCCATTAACAATTATGTCTAAAGATACTTCCTCAACTTTTTTTAGATTCCCCTCATGCCATATTAATTGTCCATAAGAACAAGAAAACAATAAAAACGTTATAATAATTTTTTGAATCATCTAACCTTTTATAATCGAAGCAAAGTGCACAGGAAGAATTTTCTCTTTTTTTATTTCACCATCTTTCATTTTTTTAATCAACCATAAATGCTGCACCTCTGATTGTTTACCAATAGGTATAATCATCTGACCATTAATTGATAATTGATCAAATAATTTTTTTGGGATTTTATCGGAAGCTGCTGATACTAAAATCCTATCATATGGAGCATATTTAGAAATGCCTTGTATACCATCACTGTGATGTAATGATATATTTGAGTAACCTAACTGATTTAATCTTATTGAAGCTTTTTTTGCTAATACTTCATTTATTTCTACAGATACTACCAAATCTGCAAGTTTACTTAATACAGCAGTCTGGAAACCTGATCCTGTTCCAATCTCAAGTACTTTATGCCTTGGTTTTAATTCTAAATTTTCAGTCATAAATGCAACGATAAATGGCTGACTAATTGTTTGGTTTTCACCTAAAGGAATAGCACAATCATCATAGGCTATATCAGAATATTCCTTTGACACAAAGTTACGTCTGTCTATATCTCTCATAACATTAAGAATAGATTTATTTTTAATGCCTTGTCTTATTACATCACTATCAAACATAAAAATCAGTTTTTTGATTCTGAAAAGCTATATAACTCAAACTTAATTGTATCAAGTCATGATACAAATTACACTTAGTAAATATTTTTTAAATCCAATTTTCACAATCAAGATAATCTTCAAGCGCTTGATCACTAAAATAATCAAAGCTTCGACCTAGTTGCCGCCACTTCACAGCACCATTTTTTTCAAATAAAATAACAGCAGGCATAATTTCAAAAGGAGGGTTATCCAAATTAAATATTTTTGAGATAGAAAAATTTTTATCTTGAATGAAAGGGAAAGGGAATTTCATTTTTTTTGCAAACGCCTTTATTCCCTTTAAAGGCCCTGGAGCTAGAACAATGAATGTTAAATTACACTTTTCAAAATTTAACACTTTTTTTTTAATTCTTTCTAACTGTTCAATGCAGATAGGACAGGTTATAGATTTGATTGTAATTAAACAAACAATCTTATCTTTAGTTAAGATTGAAAATGATAGTTTATCGTCGTTTATATCTGAAATATTTCTAGGGAATCTAGTTTCTGAGGCATTAAGGTTGGCAGTTAATAGAAATGATAAAAAAATTATCGAAATTTTAGTCTGTTTTAAATCTAATACTTTCATTCAAGCTTGAGAAAAAAAGCTATCAAACTCACTTATTACATAGTCGATGTTTTCTTTACTTATACCAGAATGTGTTACAAGCCTAAACCAATTAGGACCCAATTCAAAAAATCGAATGTTCTTTTTACTCATGATATCTAAAAGTGATTCACTATTTATTTTTGGATGATCAAGTTTGAAGTATATAATATTTGTTTTTATCTTTTCTGTCTCAATATTAATACCATCAATTTTAGCTATCCCGAATGCAAGAGCTTTTGCATTCCGATGATCTTCAATAATTTTTGCAGACATAATATCTATAGCAACAACACCAGCCGCAGCTAATATCCCAGCTTGCCTCATGCCGCCTCCAAGAGCTTTACGATTAAATCGAGCTCTATGAATGAAGTTTTTATCCCCACAAAGTAATGAACCAGAGGGCGCAGAAAGTCCTTTAGAGAGACAAAAAGATACAGAATCAACATTTTTTGTTAAGTCTGCAACGGTAGAACCAGTTGCGACAGCTGCATTAAAAATTCTTGCACCATCTACATGTACAGACATATCATTGTTTTTTGCTATATCTACTACCTCGTTAACATAGTTAGTTTCTAGAGGCATGCCAAAACATCTGTTGTGCGTATTTTCTAAACATATAAGACGAGATGGTGGAAAATGAACGTCCTTTTTTCTTATGGCATTTTTAATATCATTTAGATGTATTGTTCCATCATTATGGTTTTTTAATTGCCTAGAATGGACACCTCCAAAGGA
>JABGWJ010000207.1 GCA_018645565.1 bacterium
ACACCAGCTGCTGATTGCGATGGCTTTTGCATAGATTCGCTAGATTCATAAGATTCAAGCTTAGCTAGTGTAATTATAAATTGGCTATTATTCGCAATAAATTCGCTCTGACTATCACTGCACTTAACTTTCAAATCAATTTTTTTTGAAGGCGGAATATTCATGCGACTTCGGATTGCTCTAACTGATGATATTATACCTTGAAGTATTTCCATTTCATTATCAATTTTGAGATCAAATTCAGATTTTTGTTCTGGCCAAGATGAAATTATTAAATCGGGTTGGTCTTTATCTTTAAAGTATGACCAAAGCTCTTCAGTAATAAACGGAGTATAAGGATGTAAAAGAGGCAAAATTATTCTTATGCACTTTACGCAAGTATTATAAGTAGATACCTTACTGTCACTATCTTCAGAGTAAAACCTTGTTTTTGCTATTTCGATATACCAATCACAAAAGTCATTCCAAATGAAATCATAAAGTACTTTTGCAGATTCATTAAAGTGAAATCGCTCAATTTGATTATTATAATTTTTTATAGCCCTTTCTAATCGATTAAGAATCCATTTATCTGCTAGTTCTAATCTTTGAGAAGCCATCAGCTCTTTATCATTCCAACCATTGGGTTTATTCATATCTACAAAACGGCAAGCATTCCATAACTTGTTCATAAAATTTCTACCAATCTCAAGCCTATCTTTTGAAAAAAATACGTCAAGACCTTGAGGCGCCATTAGCATAACCCCAAACCTTACGGCATCAGTACCATACTCTTCGAATAGGTCAAAGGGATCAGGCGAATTCCCAAGAGATTTGCTCAACTTCTTTCCAGACTCATCTCTCAAAATAGATGTAAAATAGACATCTGAAAATGGTTTGTTACCCAAAAACTCATATCCAGTAACAATCATTCTAGCCACCCAAAAAAAGATAATGTCAGGACCTGTTACAAGTGTATTTGTTGGAAAAAACTTATCTAATTCTTTGCTATCATCTGGCCAATCATGAACTCCTAGAGGCCATAACCACGAACTCGCCCAGGTATCTAATACATCTTCTTCTTGTTCCCAATTTTCAACATCATCAGGCCCTTTTACAGAAACATGTATTTTTGATTTGTCATTTTTGTGGTACCATACGGGAATTTGATGGCCCCAAACCAACTGGCGACTGATACACCAATCTTTAATGTTTTTCATCCAGTGATTATAAGTTTTAACCCAATGTGCAGGATGAAATTGTATTTCGCCAGCATCCACAGCATCAATAGCTGGCTTTGCTAGTTCTGTCATCCTCATGAACCACTGCTCAGACATATAAAATTCAATTGGCACATTACCTCTCTCAGAGAAACCAATTTTATTCTTATAATTTTCTGTCTTATGTAGAAGGCCCAGCTCATCTAAATCCGCTACAATCTGTTTGCGAGCTTCAAACCTATCTTTATCTATATATTCTTGAGGTGCATTTTCATTTATTGAAGCATCATCATTCATTATATTTATGAATTTTAAATCATGTTTTTCACCAATCAAAAAGTCATTTGGATCATGAGCAGGTGTTATTTTTACACATCCAGTTCCAAATTCAGGGTCCACATAATCATCAGCAATAATTGGTATTTCTCTTCCAACTAGCGGTAATAAAATTTTCTTGCCTATAAAAGCTTTATACCTACCATCATTTGGGTTAATAGCTACAGCAGAATCACCAAGCATAGTTTCAGGCCTAGTCGTTGCCACAATTAAGTAGCTATCTTCATCTTTAACTGGATATTTAAAATACCAAAGATGGCCATCAACTTCTTTATGAATGACTTCTTCATCACTAATTGCAGACTTTGATACTGGGCACCAGTTGACTAGCCTATGACCTTTATAAATAAGATCTTTTTCATAGAGTTTTACAAAGGCTTCCAAAACAGCATTGGAATATCCTTCATCCATCGTAAATCTTTCTCTCTCCCAATCACAAGAGCAGCCTAATTTTTTAAGCTGATCAATAATTATTCCACCATATTTTTCTTTCCATTTCCAAGCATGCTTCAAAAATTCTTCTCTCGAAAGATCTTTTTTACTAATCCCTTGCTCTTCAAGCATATTTATGACTTTTGTCTCTGTTGCTATAGATGCATGATCTGTACCAGGAATCCAACACGCTTCCTTGCCTTGCATTCTGGCTTTTCTTATTAGGACATCTTGAATAGTATTATTCAAAACATGTCCAACCGTAAGTATTCCGGTTACGTTTGGCGGAGGAATAACTATTGTGTAAGGCTCTTTGTCTGAACTTGAGTCAGCGTGGAAATAATTTTTTTCAAGCCAATGCTTGTACCACTTATCTTCAACAGATGAAGAATTATATTTGTTATTTAATGATGTATCAGACATTTTTAATTGCTAAATAGGTATTAAAATTAACTTTATTTAAATTATTCTGCTCATACTTAATCAGTTCTTTATTATGATAAAAAAATAAACTATGAAAATTTATAAAATTAAAATTTCTGGTATGACCTGTTCCAGCTGCGAAGAAACTGTTTCTAGATCGATTCGAAGTTTAACAGATATAATCGAAGTCAATGTTTCACTCAAAAGCAATACCGCAGATATCAAAGCAAAAAAAAACATTTCTATTCAAGATATTCAAAACGTATTACCCAATAAATTCACCGCTCATGATTATGAAATTCATGAAAATCACCGTACTAAATCCGAACCATCTTATCTTAAGCGACTGTATCCATTAGGTCTTATTTTATTTTACATCAGCATTACTTCTACCTTATTAAATCTTGAATCTTCTTTTGAAAACCTTATGTTAGACTTTATGGGTTTATTTTTCATTGTTTTTAGTTTTTTTAAGTTTCTCGATTATAAAAGTTTTCCAAATTCTTTCGCTATGTACGATCCACTAGCAAAAGTGATTCCATTTTATGGCTGGCTATATCCATTTATTGAAACAATTTTAGGATTAATGTTTCTTTTTCGATTTCAGTTATTTGCTGCTATTCTTATGACAATATTTTTACTAAGCATAACTACATATGGAGTAATAAAAACTCTAAAAAATAAGAAAGAAATTAAATGCGCTTGTTTAGGAACAGCTATCAAACTTCCTATGACAATTGCAACACTGATTGAAAATGGAATTATGATCTTGATGGCTATAGTTTCGTTTATAAATATGTATGTGTAAAGTAATCCTTTACTTAAAGATTTTTTTATTACTCAATCCATTTTTACTTTCACAAAACATAAATTTTAAAGGGCAATTCAACACCATTATTTTAACAAGTAATGATGTTCCGAATGATTGGCACACTCATGAATCTATAATCGGGTATTTACCTACGCTATCTTTAAAGAAAGAGACCTCGAACAATAAGCTTTTTGATTTCGAATGGGCTTATAATTTTAAAAGGTACTATGTTGATGATTCACTTTATAATAACAATGAAAATAATCATCGTTTATGGATTAGATACTCGTTTGATAGAATAGAAGCACGCTTTGGACTTCAAAAAATTGTTTTTGGCCCGACACAAATCCTACGGCCATTATCATGGTTTGACACATTTGACTTGAAAGATCCCACTGGGCAAACAAAAGGTGTTGAGGCACTTAGACTACGGTGGTTTCCATCTGATAATGTTGGATTATCTTCATGGATAATAAATAATAAGCTGGATACACTTACGTTTGGAGCAAGAGGCGAAATTACTACTTCGCTTGGTGATTTTGGATTCACGTATCATAAAGATCCTTCAAAATCAAGACAACTAATTGGGCAGATAGGTATCCCCATTATTGATCCTCATCAAAGAATAGCAATTGATTATAGATTTGATGGGTTCATTGGATTTTGGAATGAAAGTGCCGCAATTAAATCTGACAAATCAAATATTAATCTATTTTCTATTGGCGCAGATTATACTTTGCCATTTTTTAATGGGATCTTAATTATGACGGAATCAATGTATATCCAAAACAGACTTAAAAATTTAAAATCGAATCAAAGTTTTTCAGCTTTTATGGCAACCATACCAATTGGTATGGTTCAGCAAGTAATGTATATTTCTCAAATTGATTGGGAAGAGGATAAAGCATATCAATACTTGCGTTGGAGTAGCACATATGATTCTTATAGCTTAAATATTATTATTTCTATAAATCCAAAGCGGAAACAATATCATTTGCCATTAGAATCGCTTCCTAAATCTCTATCAAATTTTGGAACAGGAATACAATTTATGTTTATCTACAATCACTAAGGAGTTTTAATGGAAACCAAAAACGTAATTAACATAAAAAATTTGGTTAAACGATTTCCGGTAGGAAAAGATTATTTCACAGCACTTCAAAACGTTAATCTAAAACTTACTGAGGGCGAATTTATTGGCTTAGTTGGCCCATCTGGATCGGGGAAAACAACTTTATTAAATATTATTGGTGGTTTAGATTCAGCGACTGAAGGTAGCGTAAGTGTTCTTGGAAATTCAATGGATAATACTTCTCACAATGAAAGAGCTATAATAAGACGAAAATACATGGGTTTTATTTTCCAGAGCTATAACCTGCTTCCAGTCTACTCAGTATTTGAAAATGTAGAGCTACCTTTGATATTAAATAATATAGAGAAATCCGAAAGAGAAAAAAAAGTATCTCAAGCAATCGAATGGGTTGGTCTTAGCGATAAGAAAAACTCAAAATCAGCAGATATGAGTGGCGGAGAATGTCAACGGACGGCAATAGCCAGAGCCATAGTACATGAGCCAGCATTACTGCTTGCAGATGAACCAACAGCGAATCTGGATGCCAAAAACTCACACAATATCATGAAAATATTATCAAAACTCAATTCAGAAATATCAACCTCTTTTGTTTTTGCAACACACGATGAAAAAATCATGGGCTACCTTAGAAGGATTATCCATTTAGAAGATGGAAAAATCATTAATGATGAAAAAATATCTAAATTAGAATCTTTATAAATAATGCTTTTTAACATTGCAATAAAAAATCTTTTCGGAGCAAAACTTAGAACTAGCTTAAATGTATTCGTCACATCAATTTCTTTTTTCTTGGTTATTTTTGTATCAGGCATGTATGATGGCATGAGAGAATATGCAAAAAACATAACGATAGAAACCGAAGTTGCCGGCGGAACATACTGGCACCGAGAATATGATTCAATGGATCCTCGAACGTTTGAAAATTCTCATTCAATTATCCCTAATCAAATCAAAAAATTAATAGACCAAAAGTATGCTTTCGAGGTGCTTGTTAGTCAGGCATCAATCTATCCAAATGGACGTATAATGCCGGTGGTCATGAAAGGCATTACCCCTGATCAAACTATAATAAATATGCCTACTAATGTACTTAATCAACATAATGATATTACTATTCCTGTTCTTATAGGTAGCGGTATGGCAAAAAATGCAAACCTTAAAATTGGAGATTCATTTACAATACGTTGGCTAGATGCAGACCGGACATACGATGCGGATGAGGGCACTATTGTTCATATTATGGAAACAGAAAATTTTAAACTTGATCTTGGACACATATGGATACCCATTTCAAAAGCACAATCTATGCTAGCTATGAAAGATCAGGCAACTTATGTTACATATGATAAAGATCTTGAAGTGATAAAAGATATTGAAGATTGGATTCATCATGATGTTGACTACATGATTAGAGATATGGAGGCAATGATTAAAGCAGATGAACCTGGCGCCCAGGTTATGTATTCTATATTACTAGCACTTGCTGCAATGGGAATTTTTAATGCCCAGGTTTTATCAATATTTGGGCGAGGAAAAGAGATAGGAACGCTCATGGCCCTCGGGATGACTCGATCTAGAGTAGTTACCCTTTTTACCCTTGAAGGAGGATTAAATGCGTTGTTATCAAGTGTAATCACTTTAATTATGTTTGGTCCGGTTTTATTTTATTTTGGGAGAGAAGGTATTCCTTTGCCTATGGATTACACAGAAATGGGCATGCTAGTTGCAAAGAGATTGATACCTGTATATTCTTTTAGTTTAATCGTTTCAACAACAATTTTAATATCAATTATCGTACTTATAGTAAGCTATATACCATCTAGAAAAATTACAAAAATGAAACCAACAGAGGCTCTAAGAGGAAGGGCAGCTGTATGATAAAATTTTTAGCAAAAGGATTGATCAGAGATCGTTCTAGGAGTTTTTTCCCACTATTAACAATTGTTATTACTGTTACACTTGTAATATTTGTAATAGGATTTATGGAGGGAGCAATGAATAATTTTTTACAAAGTACTGCTGTTATTTCAAGTGGCCATGTAAAAGTGATTACAAAAGCATATAAAAAGGAAAGCAACCAGCTTCCTAATGATCTTGCACTTTTCGAGACTGAAAAAACAATTCAAAATCTTTATGATATGTACCCAAATTATTTTTGGAGTCCTCGAATTACATTTGGCGGATTACTAGATGTCCCTGATAAAAATGGCGAAACAAAAGAACAGGCACCAGTTTTTGGAATTGGAATTGATTTTTTTTCAGAGAAATCTCGCCAAACAGAGATTTGGGAACTTGAAAAATATCTAATAAACGGTCATCTTCTAAAAAATAGAGATGATGCACTAATAAGCTCAAAATTAGCTGAACAACTAAATGTAGATATTGGAAGTGCAATAACACTAATTAGTTCTACAATGGACAATGCTTTTGCTACATATAATTTTAATGTAACAGGAACATTTGATTTGAACAAAGGTCAAGCAGACAAACAGATGATGCTAGTTGATATTTCTGGCGCAAGACAAGCTCTTGATATGACAGATGCTGCTTCAGAAATATTTGGATACCATAATTCTCTTTATTATGATGACGAAGAAGCGGTAAGAATCCGAAGTAATTTCAATTTAACATATAGTGATAGTATTGCACAGATGCTTCGCAATGAAGAATCATATGATGCTCTATCTTACATGTCAGGATGGAATAAAATCAGTAACACTGTAAAAAAAAAGTTACCAAAACAAAGAACAAATGCATTATCTGATAATCAAATGTATGACAATATTGATGAGTGGGATGATTTTTCTGTAGAAGACCCAGCCATCTTTACCCCAACAATGATTGCTTTAAGAGATGGTAGCCAACTAGCAAATATGGTTGATTTTAGTAATGTAGCGATGGGCGTTATGGCAGGAATATTTTTGGTTATTGTTATGATTGTTTTATGGAATTTGGGATTGATGAGTGGTTTACGACGCTACGGAGAATTTGGGCTTCGCCTTGCAATAGGAGAGTCTAAGGGGCAAGTATATCGATCTATGATAATTGAAGCATTACTCATTGGATTTGTAGGAACATTATTAGGAACACTTTTAGGAGTGTCACTTACTTATTATGTACAAGAGTTTGGCATAGATTATTCAGAGGCTATAAATCAAATGTCAAGTGAAATGGTATTGCCTAATGTTTTCTATGCTAAAGTAACATCAGAATTGTATTATATAGGTTTTATACCCGGCGTTTTGGCAACTGCACTAGGAACAATGCTCGCTGGTCTTGCCATTTATAAGCGTGAAATGTCACAATTATTTAAGGAGCTTGAAGCATGAAGAATTATCTAATTTTATTTTTTCTTTCCTCTTTTTCATTCACTCAATCTGATCATATGAGTGCGGATGATATAATGAAAGAAATAGATAAAAACCTCAATGCAGAGTCTAGAATAATAACCAGTGAAATGGTTGTTAAAGGTAGGCGAAGTAATAGAACAATTAAGTCAAAGAACTGGATAGTTGGCACAGAACTCGCATTCATTGAATATCTATCCCCTCCAAGAGAATCAGGAACAAAAATGTTAAAAATAGGAGAAAAACTGTATACATATTCTCCTCAAACTGATCGAGTTATCCAGATTTCTGGCCATATGCTCAGACAATCAGTAATGGGCTCTGATATGTCATATAATGACATGATGGAAGACCGCCCAATGGAGGAACTTTATAGCGCAACTATAGAAGGATCGACCATTTTAGATGGTAGAGAACACTGGGTTATGGTATTAAATGCAAAAGTAAAAGGGCTATCTTATCCAAAAAGAAGATCTTGGGTTGATAAAGAATATCTATTACCAAAGAAAGAAGAACTCTATGCTAAGAGCGGGAAAC
>JABGWJ010000038.1 GCA_018645565.1 bacterium
GGAAAAAAAACTTCTTCGAACTTTTATATCGATACCTTTGCCTCATGTAGTAAAGAGTGTTAAGCAAATGCTTACATCTACTTTTGAAACTGATAGAGTAAAAATACGTTGGGTAAAACATAATAATTTACATCTTACTTTGCACTTTTTAGGTTTTACTCCTGAAGGCGACATACCAATGATTGAAAATGAAATTTTAGATGTCATTAGCGGTTATAAGCCTTTTGATTTAACAATTTCACGGACAGGGTGTTTTCCCAATAGTTTAAAACCATCAATTTTGTATCTAGGAATAGACAACGATTTAAAAGCTCTAAATGATTTAGTCAATAAACTTTCGTTAAAAATGACTACTCTTGGTTATAAACAGAGAGATGAAAACTTCACTCCTCACGTTACCATAGGTAAAATTAATTACCCGCAGAAATTTAAACCAGATCTATCGATCTTTTTAAACTCTTGTTACGATAATATTGAATTTTCAGTCGATAAAGTTCAGTTGTTAAGCAGTGAGGTTTTATCCGAGGGTGTTGTTTATAATATTTTAAATACTTTTTCACTTTCAAAAAATTAATTAAAAAAGGAATTATCAAATGTCAACAGATTCAAAAAAAGAAAAAGCTTTAGATTTAGCTATTAATCAAATCGACCGCCAATTTGGGAAAGGCGCTATAATGAAAATGGGTGGTAATCACATTAGTATTAGTGATAATGTAATATCAACTGGTTGTTTATCATTAGATGCTGCTCTAGGTGTTGGAGGAGTCCCAAGAGGGCGGATTATAGAAATATTTGGTCCAGAGTCATCAGGGAAAACTACGCTTACATTACATGTGGTTGCGGAGGCTCAAAAAGCAGGCGGTTATGCAGCTTTTATTGATGCCGAGCATGCAATGGACCCTGAATATGCAAAGAACCTGGGCGTTAATCTCGATGAACTACTAGTGTCTCAACCAGATTCTGGTGAGCAATCTCTTGAAATTACAGAAACGCTTGTGAGAAGTGGTGCGATTGATGTTATTGTAGTTGATTCTGTAGCTGCATTGGTCCCGAGAGCTGAGCTTGAAGGAGAAATGGGAGACTCACATATGGGTTTGCAGGCTAGATTAATGTCTCAAGCATTAAGAAAACTTACTGGAACGGTAAACAAATCAAATACTACTGTAATTTTTGTAAATCAAATTAGAGAGAAAATTGGAGTTATGTTTGGCAATCCTGAAACTACGCCTGGAGGGAGAGCGCTTAAATTCTACTCATCTGTTAGGATGGATATAAGAAGAATTACCAGCCTAAAAGATGGTACTAACATGGTGGGTAATCGCACAAGGGTAAAAGTTGTAAAAAATAAAGTTGCACCACCATTTAAAATGACAGAGTTTGATATTATGTATGGTAAAGGTATATCAAAAGAAGGTGATATTATTGATCTTGCAATTCAAGGCGAGATAGTTGAAAAAATGGGTGCATGGTTTTCATATGGTGATATGAAAATCGGACAGGGTAAAGAAAATTCAAAGAAGTATCTTATAGATAATCCTGATATATATAAAGAAATAATTGAAAAGGTTAAATCTTTTATGGGTATCAATGCAGACGAAAAAAAATAAAATACTATCAGTATATCCAAAAAAGAAAAAAAAAGAAATTTTAGTTGTAGAATTTGTTGATGGCTCAATTTATGAGCTTTCAAAAGATATCGTTCTTTCAGAATCGATTTATGTTGGCGGCACAATAAGTAGCATTGATTTTAAAGAAATTTTAGAAAAACACGCATATCATCAAGCTCAGAGTGCTGGACTGAATTTACTTAGTTATCGTATGCGCAGTAAAAAAGAGCTATTTTCGAAGCTTATCAATAAAAATATTGATAAAACAATTATTGCTAAAGTAGTCGCAAAGTTTGAAACTGAAGGCTGGGTAGATGACTTTCAATTTGGTCTTGCATTTTCAAAAGACCACATAAGAAGAAATTCTATTGGTCCTATTGCTTTGAAGTATAAACTTAAAGAATATATAGATTCTGATGATTTAATTAAAAGTGTTATGGAAAAAGTGTATAAAGAGTTTAGTCTGGATGATATAATCTTAACTGTATTAAAAAAGTACAATCCTGATAAAATTAATTCTGATAATAATTTAAGACAAAGAATAATTAATAAGTTAAAGCGTAAAGGGCATTATTGGCAGGACATTAATGAATCGATTAATCAATATCTTGATTAATCCTATTAATAGATTCTTTTAAAATAAACAGTACTTAAAGTATCAGATTATGTAGGATGTAATTCTCTGTTGACTTTCTTTAAAAGTGTTGTAAAAAAGCTATTTTAAATAATGCTATATACAAAGTATTTATTTATGTAAATAGTATATATTCTTATATTGTTATATTTAAAATAAAATTTTGAGTGCAGGAAAAAAAATTGGGGCAAACTTCACAATGACCTCGGAACATAGTGAACGTTTACCCCTTCCACATACCAAAGGTACCAAACCAGCACCTTTATGTAATAAAAATATATTATAATAGTTTATAAGTCAAGGGAAAATTTTAATAAATCTTTAAGCTGAGTTTTTTTATGATGTACCGAGGGAGGGACTCGAACCCCCACGGGCTTGCACCCACCAGATTTTGAGTCAGGCGCGTCTACCAATTCCGCCACCCCGGCATTATGCACTCAAAGTGATGGTAAAATTATTCTATAACTTAGCTATGTGTCAAGTTATTGGTTTGACAGATATGAAAATATTTAAGATTTATTTTTTTATCATATATAATATCATTGTTATTAACTTATTTGTATTAATTCTTAGTAACTAAAATGAAGGAGTAAGCAAATGAGCTACACGCCTAGTTTTCTGATTGATAATAAAACAAAATATCCTAAGGAACCTGCATTATCCATAAAAGTTGATGGTGTTTGGAAAACTATGAATTGGTCTGAATATTATAGTTACGTAATTGAAATATCTAAGTCGTTAATTGCTCTTAATCTAGATGTTGGAGAAAAAAGTGCAATTTATAGTTATAATAGAAAAGAATGGTTTGGTTGCTATAGCGCTATGCAGTTTTTAAATTGTGTCTCTGTAGCTGTTTATCATACTTCATCCTCTTCAGAAGTTGAATGGATTGTTGGAAATTCAGATTCCAAAATTGTATTTGTTGGCCACAATCCAAATGATAACGATGAGGAAGATAAAATGCCAATCAATCGATTGCTTGCTATCCTTGAAAAACTAGATACTGTTGAGGTAGTTGTCTTAATGGGTGAGGATGTCAAAGCGCCAAATAATAGTAAGATAATAAATTGGGAAGAATTTATAAAAAAAGGTGTTGATATTTCTGATGATCAGGTTGAAAAAAGAATGAAAAGTATCGATGCCAACGATACCTCTTCTTTGATTTATACCTCAGGCACAACGGGTAACCCAAAAGGTGTTGAACTAACTCACAATAATTTCAAAGTTGAGCTTGATTCTGTTGGTTATGTTTTGAAATTTGATCAGGGAGATAGATATGTTTCTTGGTTGCCTTTGGCTCATGTTTTTGGTCAGCTAGTTGACAATCATTATTGGGTAAGGCGTGCTTTGCATATGTCAATTGTAGATAGTCCTTTAAACACCATTGATTATGCTAAAGAAGTTCAACCTCATTTATTTATTAGTGTACCTCGTATCTACGAAAAAGTCTATTCTAATTTAAAAGCGGCTATAAAAATGAAGCCGATTTTAAAAATCGGTTTAAAAATACCAGTTCTTTCATCAGTTTTTAAGAAAAAATTGAGAGAAGCTGCCGGTTTCGGCAGTAATAGGTTCTCAATCTCGGGAGCTGCACCAATAAACCCTGAAATCTTAGAATTTTTTCATTTCTTAGGTATTCCTATTTATGAAGGTTATGGTATGACGGAAAATACAGCTGGTATTTCAATAAATTACCCAGGTAATAACAGAATTGGCTCTGTTGGTAAATGTATGCCTTATTTTGACCTTAAGATTTCGCATGATGGTGAGGTTTTAATTAAGGGCGAAAATGTAATGAAAGGTTATTACAAAAATTCTAATTCAACAGAAAAAACAATTATCGATGAATGGCTATATACGGGCGATGTTGGAAAAATAGATTCAGATGGTTTTTTGTTTATTACAGGAAGAAAAAAAGAAATTTATGTTAGCTCCAGTGGAAAAAATATTGCTCCTTTAGTGATTGAAGAATGTATGAAATCTATTCCAATTGTTTCTCAATGCTTTTTAGTCGGAGATAATAGAAAATATTGTTCTGCATTAATAACACTTGATATGAGTGTAATACTAAGAGACAATATTGGGATTGAGCCAAACAGTATTCCAAAAGACCCATCAAAACAAAATAAATTGATTGTTGAAAGCGGGAAAAAACTTTCAGATTACACAAATAGCAAAGATGTTTTTGATAATATTCAAGATGAGATTGAAAAGCTTAATCAGAAATTTTCCAGTCCTGAACAAATTAAAAAGTTTTCTATCTTACCTAGAGATTTTTCTATTGATGATGGCGAATTGACTCCAACTTTAAAAATTAGAAGAAAGCAAATCAATGAAAACTGGCTGGAAACAATAGAATCTCTTTATAAAGAATAAAGTTAAATGCCGAAAAAAATAGTAGCATTTTTAGGTTGTGGTTCTTGGGGCGGAGCATTGGGTGACTTACTCTCAAAAAAAGGTTATAATATCCAATTTTGGCATCGCAACTCAGATACATGCCATGAAATGGAAATTTCAAGGAAACACTATTTATTGCCAAGTATTGTTTTTGGAAAAAATGTTTCTTTTCATTCAGATATAAATTTTGCTATAAATGGCGCAAAATATATTATACTGGCTGTGCCTTCACAGGACATGAGATCTGTTGTTTGTCGAATAAAAGATAGTTTGAACCCTAAAAGTTATATCGTCAATGTATCTAAAGGCATAGAAAACGAAACGTTGAAAACCATGAGCGAGGTGATATCAGAAATAGTAGGTGACATCCCAAACTTTATCACGTTGTCTGGTCCAAGTCATGCTGAAGAAGTCGTTAAAAAGAAACCAACTGCTATTGTATCAGCATCAAATAACATTCTTGCAGCAAAAGAAATTCAAAACCTTTTTTCAACAAATAAGCTTCGCGTATATACAAATCAAGATTTGATTGGTGTCGAAATTGGCGGTTCAGTGAAAAATGTGATTGCGATTGCCGCTGGATTTTGTGATGGTTTTGGATATGGTGACAATACAAAAGCTGCCCTTATAACTCGGGGTATCAAGGAGTTATCTAAGCTTGGTACATGTTTTGGTGCTAATACTGAAACGTTTTTTGGACTTGCTGGGATTGGCGATCTAATTGTTACCTGTAGTAGTGTGCATAGTAGAAATAGAAAATTAGGTGAAATGATTGGAAAAGGTAGTGATTTAGAAAGTGTTTTAAGCAAAACTCATATGATAGTTGAAGGAGTAAAAACCGCGTTCTCAATAAAAAAAATATGTGAAAAGTTTGAAATAGAAATGCCAATTTGTGAAGCGGTTTATAAAGTACTATACAAAGGGTCAGATCCTGAGCAAGAAGTTGATTTACTTATGACAAGAAATCTCAAGTCTGAATAAATGGTTAAAGCTCAAACTAATTTTTCCAACATAGAATATATTTTGATTCTACTAATAGTAAAGTAATTTTAATTGTTATATTTATTAATAAATGATTTAATCACCCTCGTAGTTCAATGGATAGAACAAGTGCCTCCTAAGCATTAGATGCAGGTTCGATTCCTGCCGAGGGTACTTATAAATTTTAAAGGAAATAAAAATGTTAAAACCGCAAAGAAAAATTATTCGAAATGAAATAAAAAAAGATCCGCTATTAAATACTCTAGAAAAAATCGAATCAGGTTTTGAGAACAATAAAAGACTTGTAACTAATGCTGGGTTGTTAATAATTGCTTTTATTGTAGGTGTTTACATCTATAATAATAAAAGTAAACAGAATGACTTGGAATCTAATTCTGCTTTTGGTATCGCAATGATAGCTTACTCAAATGCAGATTATGAAAATGCGAAATTCCAGTTTGAAACTTTAATATCAAATTTTAATGGTACCGATGGTTCTAATATGGCACACTATTTTCTTGGTAAAATAGCATTTAAAAATAAAAACTATGATGAAGCAACTATCTACTTGAATAAGTATATAAATTCAGCATCAGATCCTATTATTGCTTTTGGAGCGATAAGATTATTACATAGTATTTCATCTCAAAACGGTAATCACGCTGAATGTCTTGATATTTTAAAAAAAGGTAATAAGTTGAATTTAGGTATGGGGTCTAAACTTGAACTAGCGCTTTTAGAAGCTTATACAAATATTAAATTAAATGATATTGCAAGTGCTCGAAAAAAAATAGATAAGATTTTGCAATTAAAAAAAATACCATCTAGCATAAGACAAAAAGCTGATGAGCTAAATGGTATGATGTAGTTTTATTTGTTCTTTCTATTGTAATAATAGTTTTAAACATATAATTTTCCGGACGAAAAGTGGGTTGAAAGACCCACTTTTCTTTTTTAAGGTTATGGATAAATTAAAAAATATAGTTAAGGGTCATCTTGGAGATGATATTGAGTTAATGGATTTAGTGTTTGATTCTAGGTCTGACTATGTAAGGGTAGTTGTTGATTCTTTTGGTGATATTTCAATTGGAAAAACATCAAGCATTGCTAAAAGCATTAGAAATGATGAAAGTATACTTTCAATGTTTCCAAATGGTTGCAAACTTGAAGTGGGTACACCAGGTGTCGGAACCCCTTTAACTAGGAGCTTTCAATATAAAAAAAATATTGGTAGAAAAATATTATTAGATTATTCTGATAGTACCGATGAGCCAGTTTCTAAAGTTTATAAGTTGGTTAGTGCAGATGACAAAGGAATTAATGTTAAGATAAAGAATAATGACGTCTTTATTACTTACGATGATATTATTTCTGCAAAAATTAAAGTTTCATTTGATTAGTTATTAGGAGGAGTTTTGGTTAATAGAGAATTAATAGAGGTCTTTTCAGAGATTGCTAGAGAAAAAAATGTTGAGAGATCTGAATTGGCATCCATTTTGGAAGAGTTGTTTTTATACATTATAGAAAGAGAATATGGCGATTCTTCTAATTGTAGTTGTATCGTAAATCTTGATAAGGGTGAAATTGAAATATATGCTGAAAAAACTATTGTTGAAGAAATAGATGATTACAAAGTTGAAATTACCCTAGAAGAAGCAATTGCGAAGGAGCCAGAAGAAGCTGAAGGTTTGACCGTTGGTGATGTGTTTGTCGAAGTAATTGACTTAAGAGTTTTTGGTAGAAGAATTATCAGTACTGCCAAACACTTTTTTTCACAGAAACTTAGAGACGTTGAAAGAAATTATATTTATGAAGATTATGCGAATCGTATAGGTGAAATTGTAATTGGTGTTGTTCATCAGGTTCAAAGAGACAATGTATTTGTTAATATTGATCAGGCTGAGCTGCGATTGCCAAAGAGCGAACAAATCTACTCTGAGCGATACAGAAGAGGGGATACTGTGCGAAGTGTCATAAAATCTGTTGAGATCACTTCAAAAGGCCCTGATATCGTTGTAAGCAGGAGTGATAATCACTTTTTAAATAAACTTTTTGAAATGGAAGTACCAGAAATTGAGGATGGTATAATAGATATTACTTCTATCGCTAGACACCCTGGAGAAAGAGCAAAAATAATTGTTCAATCTAATGACAGGCGTATAGACCCCGTTGGCGCTTGTGTAGGAATGAGAGGAAGTAGAATTCAAGCTGTAGTGAGAGAGCTAAACAACGAAAAAATTGACATTGTTAATTTTAGTGAACAGCCTGAGATTTTAATAACTAGGGCTCTATCTCCAGCAAAACCAATAAATCTATATATTGACGAAGAGAAAGAATATTGTATTGCTATTTTTGAAGATGAAAACCTTGACTCAGCTATTGGTAGAAACGGTATGAACATAAATTTGGCTTCTAGGGTTACTGGTTACAGAATAGATGCATATGGCGCTAATCAATACAAGCGGTTGCAAGATGATCAAAATACATTATTAGCAGATATTGAGGGAATTAAAGCTTCATTAAGCAAGGCCTTAAGTGACTCTAATATTAAAACTGTGATGGATTTAATGGATGCAGATGAAGAATCTCTTACTGAAATAAAGGGCCTTTCTTCAGAAAAAGTTGAAACAGTGTTTTCATTAGTTCAATCATTTATTGAAAGAGAAATAGACGAGCCGGAAGATGAAAATAGTGTAGATTTAAGTATTAGTGAAGAAGAATAGTACAAAACAATTTAATTAAAGGGAAAAATGGCAATAGTAAGAATATTTCAAATTGCAAAAGAGTTAAACATATCGCACACAGATATTGTAGATTTTTTAAATAAAAAAGGACTTGATGTTAAAAGCCATATGTCTCCTGTGGATGACGAGGTTCGTAATCTTATTATGTCTGAATTTTCAAAAGACAAAATGTTGGTGGACAGATTTAGGAAAGAGCAAGTAAGAAAGGAAATTCATGACACTAGATTAAAAGAGAAGCAAGAATCTCAAAAAAAGCTTCAATTATTGAGTCTTCAAGATCAGCGCGATTTGGAAAAGAAAGAGAAACTTAAAAGCGAAAAAGAAAAAGAGTTGTTAGAAAAGAAAAAATCAGAGGAGCAAAAAAGTTCCCCTGATAAGAACTCGGAAAATAAAGTAAAAGAGATTAAAAAGAAATTTACTCCTTCAAAGAAGCCAAAACTAAGAAAAATAAATTTAACAAATATTAGGTCAGAAATAAGTCAGCCAGGTTCAACAAAATTTGAAAAAAATCCAAAAAGTAAAACTGAAAAATCTTCTAAAAATGTTGAAACCAAAGTAAAGGCGACGCTTGCTGCTATTGGTACTAAGAAAAAGAAAAAAGTATATAAAAAATTAAAATTAAAATCGGATATTATTGACGAAAATGATGATATTGAAAGATCAATAAAAATACCTGAATTTTCCAGTGTTGATGAGCTTTCAAAAATTTTTGGAGTCTCTTCTAGTGATATTATTGCATTTTGCTTAGAACTTGGTACTCTGGCTACTATCAATCAGCGTTTAGACTGGGATGCTATTGAATTAATAGCAAATCATTTTGAATATAATGCAGAGAAAATAGATGATGTAACTGAAGATCTTTTTTCCTTTGAGGATTCAGAAGAGGATAAGAAGAATTCTGTAAGTAGATCTCCAGTAGTCACGGTAATGGGACATGTAGACCATGGAAAAACTAGTCTTCTTGATTTCATTAGAAATTCTAAAGTCGCTGACGGTGAGTCTGGCGGAATAACTCAGCATATTGGTGCTTACAAAGTAGATGTCAAGGCAGAAAAATCAATTACATTTTTAGATACTCCTGGGCATGAAGCTTTTACCGCTATGCGTGCAAGGGGTGCTCAGGTTACAGATATAGTTATTTTAATTGTAGCTGCAGATGATGCTGTGATGCCTCAAACGAAGGAAGCTATTAGTCATTCAAAAGCAGCGGGTGTTCCAATGATTGTGGCCATAAATAAGTGTGATAAACCTGGAGCTGATCCAGATAAGGTCAAGCGTGAGCTATCAGAAAATGATGTTTTGGTTGAAAGTTGGGGTGGAAAAGTTCAGTCAGTAGAAATTAGTGCTCTAAACGGTGATGGTGTGGATAGTTTATTAGATAGTCTGCTTTTAGAAACCGAAATTCTTGATTTAAAAGCGAATAAAGAGTGTCTCGCTGTTGGTACTGTCATTGATTCTAAATTAGATAAAGGTTTAGGGCCAATAGGTACCGTTTTAGTTCAAAAAGGTACATTGAAAATTGGTGACCCTTTTATATGTAACGATTTCGCTGGAAAGGTTAGAAGTATTTTGAATGAAAAAGGAGAAAGATTAAAGACTGCTGGACCGTCTGATGCGGTACAACTACAAGGTTTTAATTCTGTTCCGAA
The DNA here is from genome assembly GCA_018645565.1 of bacterium. Taxonomy (GTDB): domain Bacteria; phylum Fidelibacterota; class Marinisomatia; order Marinisomatales; family UBA1611; genus TMED80. The sequence goes on from JABGWJ010000038.1 coordinate 10,013, forward strand.
AGCTGGAGATCTTATAGCCGTACTTCAGAATGAAAAGGACCTTAAAAAGATTTCAAATGAGAGACAAAAAACTCGGAGAGAAATTGAACAAAAGAGAATATCTTTTTCATTAGATTCAATGTCTGCTTTAATTAAAGAAGGTTCTATTAAGTCGCTACCTGTTATTTTAAAGGGAGATGTTGATGGATCTATTGATGCGATTTCTGAAAGTTTAATGAAGCTTAATAATGATGAAGTTGAAATAAAAGTCATCCACAGTGCGGTAGGAATGGTTACGGAGTCAGATGTTCTTCTTGCTGATGCTTCTAATGCAGTAATTGTGGCTTTTGGTGTTCAAGTCTCCTCCAATGCAAAGCTTCAAGCTTCGCAGGCAGGTGTAGATATCCGTACCTATAATGTAATATATAATGTTGTTGATGAAATAAAATTGGCTTTAGAGGGTTTATTAGATCCTGATAAAATAGAAAATATTGTTGGTAAAGCACTTGTTCAGCAACAATTTAAAATTCCTAATATTGGTTTTATTGCTGGTTCTAAAGTTACAGAGGGCGTTATAAAGCGAAATATGAGTGCCCGTTTATACCGAGATGATGAACTGTTTATTGAAGGGAAAATTGAATCTTTAAAGAGATTCAAAGATGATGTGAAAGATGTGAAAGATGGGCTCGAGTGTGGTATCGGTATTTCAGGTATGAAAAAATATCTTGAGGGTGATGTAATTGAGGTTTTTGAAGTTAAAGAAATAAAAAGAACTTTGGATTAAATCTAATTTGGATCATAATAAACCTTACGATCGTATTGATCGTGTAAATAACCAGATCTTAGATATCTTGGGGGCTATATTACATAAGTATATCGATTTAAGTCACTTGGGGTTTGTAACATTTACAAAAGTAGATGTTGCTAGAGACTTGCGTGTAGCGAAAGTATTTTATAGTGTTTTAAATCAAACCCTTCCAAAAAAACAATTAAACATAGAAATTAATAAGCATCGAAAGCCATTTAAGAAGTATATGGGGCCTCAATTAACAATGAAACATACCCCAGACTTACGATTTTATTTTGATGATACATATGAATATACAGAGTATGTATCTACTCTAATAAAAAAACTCAAAAAAAGTGATAATAAATATTGATAAACCAGTTGACTGGACATCTTTTGATGTTGTTAAAAAAATTAGAAATGTAACTAAGCATAAAAAAGTTGGACACGGGGGAACTCTTGATCCATTTGCTACTGGCGTTTTAATTATTGGAACTGAAAAAGATACTAAACAGCTTTCATCTATTACTAATTTCGATAAA
>JABGWJ010000010.1 GCA_018645565.1 bacterium
ATAGAATTCATTGCAAATATTCATCCTGCAATTGGATTCGCAAATGAAAAAATGAACTTATTTTTAGCTACAGATTTAGTTCAAACAAAACAAAATAAAGACGCGGATGAATTCATTGATTTAATGCCAGCTAATCTAGAAAAAGCCTTAGAACTAGTCTGGTCAAATAAAATTACTGATGTAAAAACAATTATTGGAATATTATGGTTTCAAAAAATTTGTAATAATGATTAATAAGAAAAGATAAATAAAATGAAAAAATTTCTATTAATTATTTTTTTCTTAACCATATTAAATGCTCAATCAAATATTGAAAGCGTTGTGGTTGGAGATAAGGGGTATAACTTTGGTGGAATTTTCAATATTTATGATAATGGAATTGATTTAGAGGCATTTGCTAATATAGAAAATAAATATGGCGTTTATGCAAATATATGGCTTGGTCAGATAGACTATTATACTAATACAAGGTTGATTTCAAATAACTCTTTTGGCCTGAGTAACACTTTATTGAAAAATGTATCAATTGATTTTGGAATTGGCCAAAATATTACTTTTGAAAATCAAATAAAAAAATCAACAGAAATTTATATTGGTTTAGATATCAAAGATTTTTCCTTATACGCTTTTTTTGAAGATGAAAGTTTAGAATATGAGGCTTGGTTTAAACCAAACTTTGGTATCCTAAATAAAAAAGATTTTAATTTTTTACTTTATAGCTCTTTTGATCAGAATGGATATGAAACAAGTATTGATGTATCTAGTCAATTAAATCAAAAATTAATTACGGGACTAATTTTTGGATATGAGGTCTTTAATGAGACCATTAACTATCAAAAAGGCATTGATTTAAAAACATACAGTATAACGAATAACTACAATAGAGTTTTCCTTTCTATCTATTTAGGGCTTCTATATAATTAATTATTAAATGACAATAAATTCAGAAGATGTAAAAAAAAAAGCATTTGAGCTTGGGTTCCATAAGGTTGGTATCGCTAGGGCTGCTGAAACAAAAGCTGAAAATAAAAAACTTAAGCAATGGCTTGATGAAAAAAAGCATGCTGGAATGGCATGGGTTGAAAAAAGAAAATCAGAGCGAGGGAATATTTTTAATTATTTTTCTGAAGCTAGAACTGTGATCTCTTTAGGGATGAATTATTATGTTGGTAAAGATCAATCAGATTTGAAAAGTAATTATAAATTTAGTAATTATGCATGGGGGGATGATTATCATTCTGTAATAAAATCAAAAATTTTTTCCTTACTTGAATTCATTAAGCAAAGTATGCCAAATGCTAAGGGTTTAGTTTGCGTTGACACTGCACCAATTATGGAAAAAGTATGGGCTCAAAGAGCCGGGATGGGCTGGCAAGGTAAACACACTAATTTGATAAGTCCCGATTTCGGTAGTTGGCTCTTCTTGGGCGAGTTAGTAATTGATTTTGATTTAGATATTGATGAACCATTTACAAAAGATCTTTGTGGTAGTTGTACTGCTTGTATAGATGCTTGTCCGACTCAGGCATTAGACGAATATGTTTTAGATGCAAATAAATGTATAAGCTATTTAACGATTGAACATCGAGGTGAATTTCTGGAGGAGCAGAACAATCTAGATGGTTGGATATACGGTTGTGATATTTGTCAAGAGGTTTGTCCTTGGAATATTTCATTTTCAAAAATTAGCGAAGAGAAACATTTTGAACCGAGAAGTGATATTATTAACAATACTAATCAAAAATGGGAAAATATGAATCAGTTAGATTTTACTACTACATTTAAAAACTCTGCAGCGAAGCGAACAAAATTGAATGGATTAAAAAGAAACATTAGCAACGTAAAAGAAGCTGATAAATAACTTACTGTTTTTTTATAGTCGATACGTCGACAGATCCAATACCAACTGAAATTTCAATATTCATTGATGACCAACGTTTTTGGTAGTCTTTACTTTCATATCTACCTTCTCCTGTCGATACTAAATCTTTCACATTAACAGAACTAAGCATATTTTGATTTATTGATAGATTGATATTTGTATTTGATGGAAGTCTTAGCTCTAGAGACCCAACGCTGACTTCAATTTTTACACTAGCATCATTGTTCACTGATCCAGACATATCTATTTCTGCAGATCCCATGCCCACGTCAAAAGTATATTTAGAAGAATTAAAATTTCCTAATCCGGCGCTATTAAAGTCAGAGATACCAGTAGAAATTTGAATATTATCACAACTAATAATGTTTGGTTTTTTTGATACAAGAGTGACATCGCTTAACCCACAATCCATAATTAAATTAGAAATACGTATGCCTGAAAAATCTAGATCAACGTTACCTAATCCAAAGTTAAAATTCATATCAGTTGCAATTTTTGTTGGTAATTGAAAGTTTATCTTATAGTTATTATTTCCTTTATCAATCAAATTGCTTAATGTGCTAGTGGAGGCACTAGAGCTATTTGGTTTTATCTTTAAATCTAATCTTGCAATATTATTTTTATCTGAAAACTTTAACTGTGGCTCTGGCATTTCAGCGTTATAAAATATATCACCATCGATAAAATACCGATTATTACTTGGTCTAATTTTTAAATTCCCAATACTGCAATCAAAATACACTCGAATAGCATCATATTTTTTTAATTTATATTGATATTCTAAAGACTTTATATTTTTTGAATCGCCATATATAAATAGAGGTATAAGAAAAAAAGTTATTAGAAATCGAATATTCAATTAAGTCTGTTATCAATTAGTATATATTGATATTGGCCCATAATTTGATGATAGGTTGCAGTTTATTGTACCTTCTTTTATTTTACCTAGTGCCACGACCTTGGCGGCTAAAAACTCCTCTTTAAGGGGTATCTCTGAATTGATAGCACTTTTCGTTTCAAGATTATGGCATTGGGAATTTATGCTATATGGTAAATCTGAAGGTAAGCGAATTGAAATTGAACCGCGCTTTGTAATTAAATCAATTGAATGGTCAGTTAAAAATGAGTTGTAACCCTTATTAATTATAATATCTCCAAATTCAGAGTTAGCAATTACTTTACCAAAGAGGTTTGTGCCATTTACATTTCCAAAGTTTGTATTACAATTAACATTGCCTATAATATTATTTAATTTAATTTCGCCCTTTCCTGTAAAAATTGTCATTGAGCCGTGAAGGCTATTTACTTCAATATTTCCAATGTCAATTTTGGCGTTTAGGTCTGATTTACAATTGGTGATTTTAAGGCTTCCTACATTTATATTAATTTTACAAAGATCACCTTCAATATTTGAAATCAGAGTTTCTCCTAATGTAGTATTAGATATAAGCTTACCCTTTAGGCTATTAATGATAATATTACCATTTTCAATATTTGTTATTGTGTTTGAACTACAATCAAATATGTCTATGTCTCCACTAATTACATTTAATTGAACAGAACCAGACAATTTATTTGCGATAATATTACCACCCTTAGTGTTAAAGTTAATATCACCTGATAAGTTGGTCAATTTTGAATCGGTACTCTCTGATTTTATAGCAAATGTACCCCTTAGTTTACTTATTGATAAGTCACTATTTTTTATTTCCCCTCTTATATTTGAATTAATTGGGAGGTGCAAATCGATTTTTGAAATGATTTTATTATCATACTTATCTGATACTTTTTTGATACGGATTATTTTTTCATTTTCATCATGATAAACATTTATTTGACTATTTTTAAGTATAGAAATAGCATTCTTATTGCTAAAGGCATGGACCTTATTATCAAAGATTAAATGTGTTCCTGAGCCAGCATGGCCAATAATATTTATAACACCATTTATTTTTTCTAAAATAAATGTATAAGCACCATTATCTAATACTTCATCAAAGCTATACTCGACTGCAGACCTATAAAGATTTTTTTCTTCTTCTTGAACAAAAATATCTTGAGAGAGCGAATAAGAAAGGAGTAGCCATAAGCTTAGTGTGAATTTCATATATTAGATAATGTCTAGGCTCCTAGTATAGGTTTAAGAACTTTATAAATTCGTTTCTGCAACTGTCTTTTTCACCGCGTCCAGAGTATTAGCTAAGTCTGATTTTTCTTCATCTGTAAGATTGAATTCTATTATTTTTTCAATTCCACCAGACCCAATTACCGTCGGCACGCCAATAAAGTAACCATCTATTCCGAACTCCCCTTCACAAAGTGCTGCACTAGGGATAACTCTTTTTTTATCTTTTAGATAAGATTCAGCCATTTCAATAGCGCATTGGGCAGGGGCATAAAATGCAGATCCATTACCAAATAGTTTTACCAGCTCTCCTCCAGCAAATCTGGTTCTATCTTCGATTTCTTTAAGTCTTTCTGCATCAATCAAATCAGTTACTGGAACTCCTCCAATGGTTGCTAATCGAGTTATTGGCACCATACTATCTCCATGGCCTCCTAATACCATACAACTAACATCTTGCGCAGAAAGTCCAGTTTCCATAGCTAAAAACGCACGAAATCTACCTGAATCTAGAGCACCAGCCATGCCAACGACTTTGCTTTTATCAAAACCAGATACTTTATGAAAAGCATATACCATAGCATCTAAAGGGTTTGATATAACAATTACGAAGGCGTTTGGTGCATATTTTTTAACATTGGAGGCTACATCTTTTATAATGCCAAGATTAATTGACATTAAATCTTCTCTATCCATACCAGGTTTTCTTGGAATACCTGCTGTAATAATAACAACATCTGAACCTTTAATGTCACTATAGTCTGAAGTCCCAGATAATTCAGAATCATAACCGTCATGAGGTCTTAGTTGCATGATGTCTAATGCTTTCCCTTTAACCATACCTTCGGATTGAGGGATGTCAAATATAACCACATCTCCGAGCTCTTTCTGAGCGGCTATGAGAGCTAAGTTTCCACCAATTTGTCCACCACCGATCATTGTTAATTTTTTTCTACCCATGATTATATTTCTCCATTATTTTATTGAAAAGCCTATTAGAAGCTATGAATATTATTTTATAACAAAAAAGCCTCACAATAGTGAGGCTTTAATTATTTTTACTGTACCAAAAAAATCTAATGTTAGATTACTATGTTTACCACTTTTCTATCTCTACCTTTGCGTTTAAACTCAACTATTCCATCTTTCAAAGCAAATAAAGAATCATCATTTGCTCTTTTAACATTTGTACCAGGGTGAACCTTAGTTCCGCGCTGTTTAAGAATGATTGAACCGGCTAAAATTGATTGCCCATTTCCTACTTTTAATCCAAGACGTTTTGCATTTGAGTCTCTTCCGTTTCTTGAACTACCTTGACCTTTTTTATGTGCCATGAGATTTACTTATCTTCTTTTTTAGGTTTAGCTGCTGGTTTAGCTGCTGGTTTAGCTGCTGGTTTAGCTGCTGGTTTAGCTGCTGGTTTAGCTTTCGCAATTTGAATATTTTGAACTTCCAAATTAGTATACCATTGTCTATGACCATTTTTACGAGCATACCCTTTTCGTCGCTTCTTTTTGTAGACTAAAATTTTTCTCTCTCTGCCATGATCAATAACTGTAGCGGTAACTTTTGCACCAGCTACTTTTGGACTGCCAAAATTTGTAGATTTTCCATCATGAACCATTAACACATCATCCAGGACAATTTTTTTGCCTTCTTCTAATGATAATTTTGGTACACAAAGCTTCGAACCTTTTTCAGCTTTGAATTGTTTACCTGATATATTTACTATTGCATACATAACTTTTAAAGCTGGCAAACTTAACCTATTTAAGCATCCTTATCAAGTGACATTTCATTTGTTATGTCTTTTCCAGACCTTGATTTAATAAATCTAAACTCATCTCTTCTTAAATCTTTATTCGTTTCTATCTTGATATGAACAAAATTTTTCCACATTAATCCTCTTAAAATATTTTTCTTATCATTTTCAATATAATGTGCATTTTCTTCATGCAATTGCAAAATAATTCTTAAGTCTCTGTGCTTGCTTTTATATCTTCTAAGCCAGTGCTCGATCCTGGTAATGAGTGCTTCTTTTGAAATAATTCTACCCGACCCAAAACATGAAGGACATTCTTCACTCATAGAATCTAAAAGACTGACCCGTATTCTTTGCCTTGTCATTTCTAATAATCCAAACTCTGTTATTGGCGAGACTGCTACTTTGGCTCTATCTTTTCTAAGTTCTTTTCTAAGTTCATGATATATTTTTTTTCTGTTTTCTTCAAGACGCATATCTATAAAATCTATGACAACTAATCCGGAAAGGTCTCTTAGTCTTAATTGTCTTGCTACTTCTCTAGCCGCTTCGAGATTAATTTTTAGTGAATTATCCTCATGCAGTTTTTTCCCAACAAATTTTCCGCTATTCACATCTACAACTACCATTGCTTCTGTTTTTTCAATAATTAGATAGGCACCGCTTTTTAACCAGGCTTTTGGTCTCATTAATTTTTCTATTTCTGATTCGATACCAAAACTTTCGAAAAGCGGTAGTTTTAGTTTATACATTTCAAGTCTATCGGCTAAACTGGGCGAAACATCATCAAGATATTTTTGTGTTTTTTTGAAGAGCCTTTTTGAATCTATTATAATTTTTTCAACATCGGGTGTGAGTAGATCTCTCACAACGCTTGAAGCTGTTTCTAAATCTTCGTAAACCAACGCGGGTGCGTTTTCATTTTCAGCAACCTTTGCTACTTTATTCCAGCTATTTAAAAGAGAATTAAAATCATTTACTATATGCTCTTCACTTTTTCCCTCTGCAACAGTTCGTATGATAATTCCAGTATCTTTTTGCCTAAGACTTTTAGCAATCTTTTTCAATCGCCTTCTTTCAAATTTATCCCATATTTTTTTTGATATACCAATGTAGTTTTCGTAAGGGACTAAAACTAATAACCTTCCCGGAATTGCTACTTCTGTGGTAACTCTAGGCCCTTTTCCTGCAAAAGGCTCTTTAATAACTTGAACAAAGATTTCTTGATTTGTTCGCAGGTCAACTTCAATATTATCCGGTTTACCTCTCTTTTTTTTATTCTCTTCTGAATCATCTTCTATTATGTAATCTGGGTTTGCAATTTCTGAAAAAGGTAAAAAGGCATTTAAGTCATACCCAATATCAACAAATGCTGCTTGCATACCAGGCAAAACATTTTCGACTTTGCCTTTGTAGATATTCCCGACCATACGCTGTTTATCTTGACGTTCAATGTAAACTTCGACGATTTGGCCATCCTCTTGGATAGCAATTCTCGTTTCGCCCATACTCTCATTAATAAAAATTTCTTTTTTCATTATAATTCACCTACTTCTTGGCCTTTATAATAGGATTGCGCGCGCTGCAGGTGCGGACAGTACCAGGATAAAAGCAATTTATATATACTATATTAGGGAGAGTAGATAGGTAAGAAATTTTGTCCCGTTTATTAATGGGATGATAAAAAAGTTGTCAATGTCGTCAGAAAAAATATGAAAATTTGTTTTCCTTCTAAACTCCGTCTCTAATAAAAATACGCGAAGTTATTAATGGTATTCAAGGTAAATAAAAAAATAATTAATACATGAATACATAAATATTCAAATTAATTTTAAATATAATATTTAACTCTTTAATTAAAATATGAAACAAATTATAGCTATAGGTGGTGGTGGTTTCGGTCGCAATCCAAATCAAAGAATAATAGAAAAATATATAATTGATCAATCAAGCGAAAGCAGACCGAATGTTCTTTTTATTCCGACGGCTAGTGCTGAGGATAAATCATATATAGTAAACTTTTATTCATGTTTTAATGGCTTAGATTGTAATCCTAGTCATTTAAACCTTTTTCAAAGAACGCCAAGAATAGAGGGGTTAATCAACAAGGCCGATATAATCTATGTTGGAGGAGGTAATACTAAAAGTATGCTCGCGGTTTGGAAAGAATGGAAATTAGATAAGCTTTTATTTAAGGCCTACAACAAGGGCACTGTCTTAGCCGGCGTTAGCGCAGGCGCTATTTGTTGGTTTGACACCGGGATTACTGATTCTTGGGCGAGCAATTTAAATTACATTGATTGTTTGGGAATATTACCAGGGAGTTGTTGTCCTCACTATGATTCAGAAAAAGATAGAAAGCCAAGTGTACATAAATTTATCGAGCATGAAAAAATAAAATCAGTGTATGCCATTGAAGATGGCGCAGCCGTTCACTTTGTAGATGATGTTCCTTACAAAAATATTTCATTTTTTAAAAATTCCAAGGTGTTTTTTGTAGATAAACAAAACTCAATTGTTCAAGAAAAACCTCAAAAAATGGTAAGTATTTAATTAATGTCTCAAGATGACAAATTAATTTTAGAAGAAGATTTATTAATTGCTTTAGAAGCATCAAAAAATGCTGGTGAAATAATTATGAAGTATTACCGGCATGATTATGAAATCAAAGAAAAAGGCTATCATAATCCTGTTACCACTGCAGATAACGAAGCAGATGATTATTTGAAAAAGACTCTTGTTGGAGCCAGGCCTAGTTATGGTTGGTTATCTGAGGAGACTGTAGATTCAAAAGACAGATTAAAAAAAGAAAAAGTCTGGATTGTTGATCCTTTAGATGGAACGAAGGAATTCATAGAGGGTGTTCCTCAATTTGTAGTAAGTGTTGGCCTAGTAAAAAACGGTAAGCCAATCGTCGGGATTTTGCATAACCCTGTTACTGGTGAAACATTTCATGCGAGCGAGGGCTCTGGTACTTTTTTAAACAATGAAAAATTTAAAGTATCAGAAAAAGACAGTACAAAAGAAATGATAATTCTTAATAGCCGTTCAGAATCTAGAAGAGGATTATGGGAGCCATTTAAAGAAAACTTTAAAAAACTAGAGCCAATTGGAAGTGTTGCATATAAAATGGGACTAACTGCTGTAGGTAAAGCTGATGTTTTTGCTACGCTTCGCCCCAAAAATGAGTGGGATGTATGCGCTGGAGTTTGTTTAATTAATGAGGCTGGTGGCAAGGCTATCAATTTAAAAAATGGTCAAGAACTAAATTTTAATAATGAGAAAACTTTAATTGAACCTGGTATTATTGCTGGTTATAATTTATCTGTAGATAAAACGTTTAAAGTATTGAGTCAAAAATAAATTGCGATAGGAATTAAAATGAGTAATGTTGATAACGAAAAAGTACTAGACAAGGGCTATATTGAAGTCGTTGATGTGTTAGGCGATGATCTTACGCCCGTAAATGCGGCAAGAGTCTCATTTGGCGGACGGTCAAAAGAATTTACAAGCAAGGATAGAAGGCTTTCAAAGTATCTTATTAAGCACAAGCATTTTTCACCATTTAGACATCAGCATGTGATGATGATTATTAAAGCCCCAGAATTTGTAATGAGACAATGGTATAAACATGTTGTAGGTATAGAGACGACGTCAGATCATCCTACAAAAGATCATGCCTGGAATGAAATAAGTGGAAGATATGTTGAATACTCTGATTTCTATATGCCCAAAAACTTTCGTGCTCAATCTGACGATAATAAACAGGCGAGTGAGGGTCTAGTGGAAGATCAAAGTGGTGCGCAGACTCTATGGAGTGAGGCTCAACAAAGGTCTATAGATGCCTACGAAAAAATGATTGAAATGGGTGTTGCGAAAGAGCAAGCAAGGAGCATTCTTCCTTTAACTGTCTACACTCAGGTTTGGTGGACAGCCTCTTTTCAATCCATTATGAATTTTATTGAGCTCAGAGATGAGGCAACCGCTCAAATTGAGATTCAAGAATATGCAAAGGCATTGAAAAAAATTATGCTAAATGTTTTCCCGGAAACAACAAAACTATGGCAAGAAGTTTACTGGGATAACCAAGATTAGATACAATTCGAATTAAATAACTTATCTTATGTTGTGGAAACTCACACAAAATGTTTTAACAACCGTTGTAGTTCTTTATACTGGAATTCATTGGGGTATTGCATCCGTTCCCGGTGTTTACATTGTTTTAAATATTTTTCAAAGCACAGTATCTCATTCAAATTTTGAGCGTTCTTTATATATCGGAATCAGTATTGGGCTTGCATATGTATTATGGATGCTTTCAACAATTCTACTAACGGCTCTATTAAGTTATGTTTTCAAGCCTTCAATCGGTTCCATCCGGGTTCCTTTTCTTTCTGCATTAACGATAAGATGGGGTTTTTTAAATGTTCTAGATCGTCTAGCTAAGCCTTGCATTCATCACATGGTTCCATCATGGATTACAGACTTTTATTATAGGGCTCTCGGGTGCAAAATTGGTAAGGGAGCTTTTGTAAGCAGTGATCGGATAAATGATCCATACTTAGTTTCAATTGGCAAAAATGCAATTATTGGGTCAAAAGTAATTATTACTCCTCATTTAGCAGAAAGAGATGATCTAGTATTTTCACCAATTGAAATTGGTAATAATTGTTTAATTGGTTTAGGTGCGCAAATTAATCCAGGCTGTATCATTGGTGATGGATCTGTTATAGCATCTAGGGCAATAGTTCCAAAATATACAAAAGTCCCTCCCGGGGAAGTCTGGGGTGGAATACCAGCAAAATTTATTAAAAAAAAATAAAGCTTTTCAGAGGATTTCCACCAAAGATATGAATCAATTTAACAGAGCTGAAATCATAGATAATAATTTTTTAGAATCTTTGAAAAGCAATTCGTTTCCAAAAAATGAACAGCCTTCCACGATAAATGATTTAAAAATAAAAGCCAATGAGATAGTATCTATTTTTGAAAGTCAAGTTTTTAGTAGGCATATAGATATAAAAGCGAGGGAATTAAAAGATAAAGGACAATGTTTTTATACTATTGGAAGTTCTGGACATGAATCTAATGCCGTATTTGGTAATGTATTTCCATTTTCAGACATTGCTTTTTTACACTATCGAAGTGGCCCCTTTTTTATTGAGCGTTCAAAACAGCTTTTTGGGAGTACGCCTCTTTATGATATGGCACTATCATTTATGGCATCCTCAGAAGACCCAATCAGTGGCGGTAGACATAAAGTTCTTGGAAGTAAACCATTAAATATTCCGCCTCAAACAAGCACAATTGCTAGTCATATTCCAAAAGCAGTTGGTACTGCCTTTTCAATTGATAGAGCTAAAGATCTAAGAATCAAAGAAAAAGAATTAAAATCAAATAGTATAGTTATTTGTAGTTTTGGAGACGCGAGTGCAAATCATGCAAGCGCACTAACAGGCTTTAATACATCAAGGTGGGTAAGAAGTATAGGTGGGAAAGTGCCTATAATTTTTATTTGTGAAGATAATGGCGTTGGTATTTCTGTTCCAACACCAAACGATTGGATAAAAAATACTTATTCAAAACAAGAGCATTTGAAATATTTTAGCTGCAATGGGTTAAATATTCTTGATACAATAAGAGTTTCAAAAATGGCTGAGGAATATTGCCGTTCAAATCGGGCCCCAGTTTTCTTACATATGAAAACTGTAAGGTTAATGGGTCATGCTGGTTCTGATATTGAATCAAGTTATTTGGAAATAGATCATATCGAGGAGGCTGAAAGAAGAGACCCATTACTTTACTCCGCTTCAGCTTTATTAGAAAATAACATCTTGTCATCAGAAGAAATATTAAATTTATATGAGCATGCTAGAAAAAAAGTGGATTATGTTTTTGATAAAGCAGCAACAAAACCAAGACTTTCAAAAGCAACAGATGTAATGAAGTCCATTGTTCCTTCAAATATTAGAAAAGATCTTCCCGATTCACCTCTAGAAAAAAAGAGATCTGAAATTTTTGGTAAAGAATATAAAAGGCTGTCTAGGCCTGCGCATATGGCTAAGCTAATAAACTATGCTCTTTCTGATATAATGCTACAGTACAAAAATGGTTTGATTTTTGGTGAAGATGTAGCTAAAAAAGGAGGTGTCTATCATGTTACCTCAGGTTTATATGAGCAGTTTTCAATAAGGAGAGTTTTTAATAGCCCTTTAGATGAGACATCCATTATTGGATTTGCTGCAGGATTAGCTCACAATGGATTTTTACCAATACCAGAGATACAATTTTTAGCTTATTTTCATAATGCTGAAGACCAATTAAGAGGAGAAGCAGCAACACTTTCTTTTTTTAGTCAATCTCAATATACAAACCCAATGGTAATACGTATCGCAGGTTTAGCTTATCAGAAAGGTTTTGGTGGTCATTTTCATAATGATAACTCTTTAGCAATTTTTAGAGATATACCAGGAGTGATTGTAGCCTGTCCTTCAAATGGTGCAGATGCGGTCAAGATGTTAAGGACCGCAGTCGAGCATGCTTACAAAAATGGAAGAATAGTAGTATTTATTGAACCTATTGCTCTATACATGACTAAGGACCTTCATGAAGCTAAAGATAATAAATGGTGTTTTAATTATCCAGAATTAGGCGAAATTCTTGAAATTGGAAAATTTATTCATTATGGTGATGGTGATGCTTTAACTATTATTAGTTACGGCAATGGTCTTTATCATTCATTAAAAGCGCAACCTGTAATTGAAAAAAAAATAAAGAAGAAAATTAAAATTATTGATTTGTGCTGGCTTTCTGATATTAATGTTGAACAGTTAATAACCGAAATTGGATCATCCAATAAAATTTTAATTGTAGATGAGTGTAGGCGTTCAGGATCCTATGGAGAAGGTTTAATGTCTTCATTATATTCAAAAATGAAAAACAGATATGATATAAATCTTCATGCGGCTGAGGATAGTTTTATTCCGCTTGGTGATGCAGCAACTTCTACTTTGCCAAACAGTAAGACAATAACATTTGAAGCATTAAAATTGTACGAAAATGCGTAAAAAAAGAATAGTCGTTGTTTGTCCCGGCCGAGGTTCTTATACCCGCGAAACTTCAAATTATTTAGAAAATGTTGATTCAAATCTTCGAGCAATGATTGAAGAGCAAGATAAAATAAGATCTGCAAAAAAATTAAAAAGTGTTTTTGAGCTTGATAAAAATAGTTTTAGAGCAAAAACACATATGACTGGAGAAAATGCTTCTCCTTTGATTTATTCTTGTTCTTTAAAAGACTACTACTTGATTAATAAAGAAGAGTATGAAGTCGCAGCGGTATGTGGCAATTCTATGGGTTGGTATATTGCGATGGCTTTAAGTGGTGCCTTAACAAGTAAAAGTGGTTTTGAGCTCATTCAGACCATGGGTGTTTTAACTCAAAATCACGGTGAGGGCGGACAGATTATATATCCAATTATTGATAAAGACTGGCAAATGAATATTGATCGAAAAAATATGTTATTAGATGAAGTTGCCAAAATTGGAGCCCATTTATCTATAAATCTAGGTGGTTTCATTGTGATCGGCGGTGAACAGAGTTCCCTTGATCATCTTTTAAACTCATTACCTGCTATTGACAAATATCCTTTTCAGATTCCTTTTCATGCTGCTTTTCATACTCATCACCTTGAAGAGGCGTCCACACTCGCACAATCTCATTTTGAGTATAAAAATTTTAATAAGCCTAAAATCCCTTTGATAGATGGACGGGGTAATATTTGGTCTCCTTGGTCGACAGATACTCAAGCATTATTTAGTTATACGTTAGCTCATCAAATTGTACAGCCCTATGATTTTTCTTGTTCTATAGAGGTTGCAGTAAAAGAATTTTGCCCTGACCATATTGTCCTTCTAGGACCTGGAAATTCACTTGGTAGTCCAGTTGCGCAAGTGTTGATAGATCATAATTGGAATGGTTTAACTTCAAAAAGTGACTTTATAAAATCTCAAGAAAAAGACCCTTTCGTTATTTCAATGGGAATTGAAGAGCAAAGAAACATAGTTTTATAATTATTATTATCGATGTTTACTATTTTATACTTTATTAGATTAATTTCATCAAAAACAACCGAGGAAATGTAATGAAACTTATTGGTCCAGATTTTTACAACATATCAGATTTATTAACTGAAGAAGAATTATTTATTCAAAAAACAGCAAATGAATTCGTTACGAAAGAATTCAAGCCACTAATCAATGAGCACTTTGAAAAAGGAACCTTTCCATTAGAAATTGCTACAAAATTAGGTGAACTTGGGTTTATGGGTTCAGCTTTACCTGAAGAGAGTGGTGGAGCCGGTGTAAGTAATGTAGCATATGGTTTAATTCTTCATGAGCTTGAAAGAGGCGATTCCGGGTTACGTTCATTTGCCAGTGTTCAAGGTTCATTGGTTATGTACCCTATTCATTCATATGGATCAAATGAACAAAAAAAGAAGTGGTTACCAGGGCTTGGAGCAGGTGAATTAATTGGTTGTTTTGGACTAACTGAATCGAACTTTGGTTCAAATCCTGGAGGCATGGCGACTTCTGCAAAAAAAGATGGAGATGATTGGATTATTAATGGTTCAAAAATGTGGATTACGAATGGGAGTTTGGCCGATGTTGCACTTGTTTGGGCAAAGGATGAATCTGGTGTAATAAGAGGATTTCTGCTTGAAAAAGGAATGGACGGTTTTACTTCAAACGATATTCATGGGAAATTAAGTTTGAGGGCTTCTGTTACTTCAGAATTATCAATGGTTGATGTAAGAGTGCCAGATAGCTCAAGGCTTCCGGATATTGAGGGATTGAAAGGACCGCTTTCATGTCTTACTCAGGCAAGATATGGTATCGCCTGGGGAATGGTAGGGGCCGCTATTGATTGTTATCAAACTGCATTGGATTACTCTTTAGAAAGAAAGCAATTTAGTAAGCCCATCGCAGGTTACCAGTTGACACAAGCCAAATTTGCAGAAATGATTACACAAATCACGATGGCTCAGTTAACGGTTTATCAGCTTGGGAGATTAAAGGATAGTGGGAAAATGAGATTTGACCAGGTGTCTTTAGCGAAGAGGAATCATTGCCAAATGGCTAGGGATGTAGCCAGGACATGTCGAGAAATTTTAGGTGGAAATGGAATTATGGAGGATTACTCTCCGATGAGGCATATGACGAATATTGAGACCGTTTTTACTTATGAAGGAACACATGAAATGCATTCCCTAATATTGGGACAGTCTGTTACAGGACTAGCAGCATACGATTCTTAAGAGATAATCTAAAAGTTATCTCTTAACATTTTTTTGAGCTCTGCTTGGTGCATTTCTTCTGTTGCAATCATAGTTCTAGCATACTCTTCTAACATTATAGACTTTCCATCGATGTTTTCTAATAAACCGTAGTAAGCTTTAACTGCAGACTTCTCATGTTCTAAACATTCATTTAAGATATCTTCCGTTGAATGCTTATGTGTTTCTAATAATTCTCCAATTTTAAGAGTCGGATGTTCTCCTAAGCTTGTAATATGTTCTCCAACCATCTCAGCATGCATTAAAGATTCTTTTGCTTGTTCTCTAAGCCAGTCAACAACACTTAATCTGTAGGGGCCCTGAACCATGAATGCGTAATGGGTATACCTAACAACGCCAGCAAGTTCAAGTTCAAGTATATTATTTAAAGAGTTTAATATTTTGTTTTTATCCATTAATAAAGATAGTGCTATTTAACTTAAAAATATTAAACATTTAAATTTTTTAGATTAGATTTATGGAATTATATGTTTTGACTTCACCATTGATCTCTATTTGGGCATAGCCTTTTTCATTGAGGCCAATAAAGGTGCCTTCATCAAGTTGTTTATCATTTGAGAAAGAAACTTTTTTATTTAAATGTAAACAATAGTTAAGCCATTCATCGATTATACTAGTTGGTTTGTCATTGAGTTTTTTTAGTAGGCGTTCAAAAGAATTAATAAACTCAGCTACAATTAATTCCCTTTGATGCGCATGTTTTGTAATACTAAACATAGTTGTTATGCTTTTTTGAAGGTCGTCGGGATGTTCCTCGATTGTTTCATTAACATTAATACCTACGCCAATTACAATTTTATCAATGGCATCTTTCTTTATTTTGCTTTCACATAAAATTCCGCCAAGTTTTTTTTCTTGATAATAAATGTCGTTTGGCCATTTTAATGAACACTCAATGCCTCTTTTTTCCAAGGATTCAACTACAGCGATGCCCGTGGCTAGAGATATGAAGCTAGAATGATTGGCAGGGTATATTTTATCAAGTATTACTGATATAGCTAATCCTTTTCCTGCAACCATAGACCATGAATTTTCTTTTCGTCCTTTACCTTTTATTTGATTTTCTGTGATTACAATAGTGCCGTGCTGATTGTCTTGTTCTTCTTCAATTAATTCCCATGCTTCTTCATTTGTTGAGTCCAGTCTATTATAATATTCGACTTTTTTACCTAGTTCTTTAGTTCGGAGATTTGTTTGAATTAATTGAGTAAATATCATAATTAAATAAATAGAATTGAGTAATGAAATAAAGTAGAGGTAATACCTAAAATAAGGCCAGTTATAATTTGAAGAAAATTGTGCGCATTAGCAAGCAAGCGTGCCGCAGCCAATATCAAAAAAAGCCCAATGAATATAAATAAGTATTCATGCCCAAATATCCAAAATATTGTAACACTCGATGAAAGGGAAATTGCATGAATAGATATTTTCCAATATTTAGTAATAAGCCATGCCAATATAGTATTAATCATTCCACAAAACATTATACCTTGGATCAATTTTGGTGTGTTCATTTCTCTAAGGATGATAAACCCAATTAAAAAAAAGAGAGCACCTATACTCATAGGGAGTAATCTTTCTTCTTTTTTTGAAGCATTATAATCAGATATTAAATTTTGATTTTTTAGTATTAAAAAAGTAACAATAGGCAGCAAAGTACTAAAAACTAAGGAAGTTAAAAAAACTGTTTTTGAATTTTCAATATTGGCTGCTGGGCCAGATATTAAATACCAAAAAGTGAATGAGGATATAATCATTGGATGAAGTAAATAAGAAATAGTAACTCCTAAAATAATAGAAATGTTTTTATTATTCATGAATGCCAAATATATCTCTCATAACATTTGAAATTTCTCCTAAAGTACACTGGCCCTTAACGCAATCTATAATCCCAGGCATGATATTATCTGTAGATTGAGCTAGAATTTTTAATCTTTCTAACTTTTCATTAACACTAGAATTATCTCTATTTTTTTTAAATTTAATGAGAGCATTAATTTGATCATTTGCAGAATCTAAATTGATATCAAACGTATCTATATCTTTTTGGTTTTCATCTCTGAATTGATTTACGCCTACTACTACTTGTTTATTATCATCTATATCTTTTTGATAATCATATGCGCTTTTTGAAATTTGATTCTCAACCCAACCACTTTCTATTGCATTAATGGCACCACCCATTGAATCAATTTCACTAATAATTTTAAAAGATTTTTCAACTAAGCTATCAGTCATTTCTTCAATTATATAACTTCCACCAAAAGGGTCGGGATGATTGATGATATTTGCTTCATGTGCGATAATCTGCTGTGTCCTCAATGCTAACTTAGCGGACTCGTTTGAGGGTAATGATAGCGCTTCGTCAAAGCTATTTGTGTGTAAAGATTGTGTTCCCCCCAATATAGCCGATAACGCCTGTATTGTAGTTCTGACGATATTATTATTAGGTTGTTCTGAAGTTAGAGTTGAACCACCGGTTTGAGTATGAAAACGACACATCATCGCTTTTTCGTCTGTTACACCAAATCTTTCTTTCATAATTGTGGCCCATATCTTTCTAGCGGCACGAAATTTTGCTATTTCTTCAAGGAATCCATTATGTGAGTTAAAGAAAAAAGAAATTTGCTGACCCAATTGATTTGGATCTAATCCATTTTTAATAGCTGTCTCCATGTATGCGATTCCATTCGCAAACGTAAAAGCGAGTTCTTGCTCTACAGTGCTACCTGCTTCTCTAATGTGGTAGCCAGAAATAGAGATAGGATTCCATTTTGGTAGATTCTGATTACAAAACTCTAAAATATTCGTTACTATCCTCATAGAAGGATATGGGGGGTAAATATAGGTTCCTCTGGCGGCAAATTCTTTCAAGATATCATTTTGTATTGTACCTTTAAGTTTGGTCAACGGGATACCTTTATTTTCTGCATTAACTATATAAAAAGAGAGTAGTATGGCAGCGGTAGAATTAATTGTCATTGATGTTGAGACACTGTCTAAAGGGATACCATCAAAAAGAGTATGCATATTTTCTAAAGTAGATATTGGCACGCCTACTCGTCCAACTTCGCCCTCTGCCATTGAATCATCAGAATCATAGCCAATTTGTGTAGGTAAATCAAAGGCAACAGATAAACCCATCACTCCATTTTCCAAGAGGTATTTATATCTAGAATTTGACTCCTTTGCAGAGGTAAATCCAGCATACTGCCTCATGGTCCAAAGGCGAGATGAGTACATTTCAGGGTACAACCCTCTAGTAAATGGGAATTTCCCAGGCTTTTCTTTTTTCATATTAAGTAAATATTATACTATGATTATACCTAAGCACTAAGTAGTAAGGAAAAGAGTTTTTATTTTGTTTTATTTGATCTTAAGTAAGTTCAGATGTGGACATACCCATAAAATTTAAACTGTTACTATTTTGGAAAAATCTTTTAAATAAGGAAGTAGACAATCTTTCAATAGAGATAAGTAAAGAGGGTAGAGGAGTAAGCTCAATTTTATTTTTTTTGCCTGAAAAGAAAGAAGACGCTAAAATAGCAAATTATTTAGTAAAAATACAAAATCCGTTACCTGGATGTAAAATTGGACTTTTTTGCAGCGAAAAATCAAAAGAGTTTTATCCTGATACTGGTAATGCTCAATTTTTTACCTATAAAGATAATTATCTAAATTATTTTGATACTATTAAATCTGTTGCTCTCTTCGATCAAATAAACTCTTCCAAGTATGATGCGATAGTGGATTTAAACACAGAGTTTTGTGCAGCCTCAACTATGCTTGCGCTTGAACTTGATGCTCCTATAAAAATAGGATTTGATTCAACAATAGCGAGAAGAATATATACAATCACACTAGAGCGTAAAAAAAATGAATTTTTAGAGAGTTATTTCTCGAGAATTATGGGTCTTTTAGGCGTATCTCTTTAAAAGTTTTTTAAAAAAAAGTAACTTTATTTACATAATAAGTTGCCCTATTGTGTTTCACCAATTATATTACCCGCCGGTTTATAAAGGTAAAATTTATGTTAGAAGGAATAATTTGTCCCGTATGTGAGAACACTCTTGAAGAGGTTGATTTACAAGATTCTCTTGTGTGTCCTCATTGTCGAGCAGACTTAAAAAGCAGAAAGTTTTTAGATTTTTTAGAATTTCTAATGGCTAATGGCATTGTAGATAATTTGGACTTTTTTGACCCAGAGGTATACAGTGAAGATGTTGACGATTTGGATCAAACAAAAGAAGAAGAGGGTGATCCAAGCGAGTTCGAAAAAAAGAAAGACCATTACAATATTTATGAAAATGAGCTTCTTCCTGAAGATAAAGCTGATGAAAATATAAAAGAATATTCACAGTTTGATGGTTTAAATGATGAATGGGAAGACTTTAACGAAAGAGATTTTGAGAAATCTAAGAAATAAAAAAGGTTAGTAATGGAAAATGATAAAAAAAATGTTCAACAAATTAATATAGAGCTCGATGCAGATGTTAGCAGTGGTGAATATTCAAATTTTGTTGTTGTCACGCACTCCCCAGCAGAATTCGTATTAGACTTTACTAGAATCCTTCCGGGTGTACCTAAGGCGAAAGTTCATTCAAGGGTTATCATGGCACCACCACATGCTAAAACATTCCTCAGAGCTCTTGGAGATAATATTAAAAAGTTTGAGTCTAAACATGGTGAAATAAACGTACCAAAAAATGAAGATGGCTTTTCTCCTTTTGGCGTAAAAGCCCCAGATGATAATATGCCTAACTAAATAAGTGGTGGTGTATCACTAGCATACCACACCCACATTCGTCCTCTTTTTAACTCCCGCATTTTTATTATTACCCAAAAAGATAGTACAACCCATGAAAGTACATAACCTGCCAAGGCGCCAAATAGTATGTCTAAAGGGTAATGTACACCAACGTAAACCCTAGAATAAGCTATTATAGAAGCAGAAATAAATAGGATAAGCTTTTTTCTTTCATAAAAATAAGATAGCACTGTCGCAAATGCAAAACTGTTAGCTGCATGATTTGAGGGGAAACTCCATTTACCACCTTTTTTAACAAGCAAATTAATATAGTCGATAAACTCGTGCGATGGTCTTATTCTTCCAACCCATGGTTTAATTATTTGTGCGCATATTGCATCCGACATTCCTGCTGCAAATAATAAAACTAAAAGAGTAATTTTTCCTCTTTTACCGCAAAAGAAACCAAGATAAATAATTAGAATAAGTCCAATCACCGTTAAAAAATCTTTACCAGTGATTATAGGCATGATTATATCAAAAAATGAATTGGAGATGGTTTTATTTAAAAAGACCATCAATGCTTTATCTATTTCGAGGATTTTATCTAACATCAAGATTGGCTATAATTATAATAAATAAAAATGGAACGCTAGGATTAGTTATGCTATTCTATTAACGAGCATTCAGCGTTATCATTTATTCTTTAAAGTATGTAAAATTTAATTTTAAAGCGCTGTCTCTAATCTGAGCATCATAACTCTACCCAAGGATGGACCACCAATTATTTCAGTATGATTGTGATCTAAAATATTATTGATTGTAAAGTTCATTTTTATATTTTTATTGATTTGATAACCAAGGTGTAAATCAAAAATCGAATAAGCATTAATCTTTCCATAATAAATACCAGATGACCAATCAAAACTATCAACATACCTTCCATTTAAAGATACCGTTAATGGAATCTTGGTGGGGTTGTATTGTAGTTTTAAACCGGCTTTGTGCTTAGGAGAGTTTACAGACTCTTTAGCTTTTGTTAATGGATTTAAGAACTCATTTGTACCCATAAAAGAGTAAGTCAAATCCATATTCCATTTTCTGCTTAGAAAAACAGTTAGACTAGCATCAAAACCCCAAATATCAACTTCTCCGTAGTTTAAAAAGCCGATTATAACGGGTGGAGGAGCTCCGGGAAGAGTATCGCTAGTAGCTGTTACTCCTACTAATCCTTGTCTCCAAAAGTCTAAGGCTTCATCGTAGTCTTCTTGGTCATTGATTACAACTTGACCATCTGCGCCATCAATATTTGTTATTCCATTTCCATTGTAATCATCTGTTAAAATAGATTTTCTTAATACAAGAGGGCTAATGAATGTAGCTCCACTTA
>JABGWJ010000039.1 GCA_018645565.1 bacterium
TAAGTACTTGCATAATCAAAAATCACGACAAAATATACTTGAATTAACTTGGAATGCAGAAAGGCTTAGTAGCGGTATATATTTGCTGCGCACAGACTGGCTATATGGCAATGATCTTCAAAAGATCACGCTGCTTAAGTAGAACCCTTTAAAAATTAAATACTTGCCATATCATCAATTAAGATCGAAATTGTGGGGCAAACGTATAAATATTCATGCTTAAAAAACTCATATATATACTATTTTATTTCGGATTGATTTGTAATCTTTGGTCGGAAACGATCTATTTAGGGAATGCTAAAATCAACTCGATTGATTTAGACATATATGATGGTCCCAAATCATTACTATTAAATTGGATTTTTCCTGATACAATTCAATCGAAAGAAACTAAAATATTTAGAAAGTCTGGTAGTGATAGTGAGTATGAACTAGTCGCAAATTTCCTAGAAAGTAAAAGCGAGAATAATAAATATTTGGACGACTCCTGCAAAAACTCAGTAAGGTATTTTTACTATGTTGAAATTGTTGATGCCTCAGGGAATATTTATAAAAGTGATAATTTAAGACCTAGCTTTGGTGCTCTTACAAAGCCTCCTAAAGTTTTATTAAAGTCATACAATGATTTATGGGAACTTTTTGTTGTCGTGTTAAATAATTCTATATTGAAATCAAATCCTGAAGCAAAATATGAACACATCCATGCTATTACGAACTTATTATCTAAGCAGGGCAGTAATAAAAATACATGGATTGATAATTTTCCTACACAGTATTTAAATGATGCCAAAAGCATTATAGAAAATCAAGACGCCAATTATTTTGATAATAATTTCTTAGATCAATTTCAAAAATATGAAGAATTACATCGTAACCAATTTCTTTTAATACCTTCAGAATGGGACTCTGAGTTAAAAAGTAATTTTATATTTGCCAAGGAAAAATGGTTTTTATTAAAAGACTCTTTTGAAGATTGCAAAAAAATTATAGGTGGTTTACCTCCAGCATTTATTTTAGCTGCTGAAAAAGGGTTCGACGATAAAAACAAAGTTAAATTACTGGTTGTTGATCTTGAAATGCTCTCTCAAAAAAAAGTTAACTTATCATATTTTGGAGAAAGTATTGAAGTAGACTTTTTTCATGCGCTTGCTTCAAAACCTGTTTTTTCTATAAACACGCCAAATGATTGGGATTTCGTAAAACTAAATATTGATGATCTAGAAGTTGATAGAATTGATTTTATCAACAAAAAGAAAGTTATGAAAACCGTGGCCCAAGAAATAGTTATGACTGATAAACCGCATCTTACAATGTCCAAAGAAAATTCAGAAGTTTGGTTGAATGAATTATATTGGAATCCTATCACTTCAAATATCACTGTAGAAGTTGCTGGCATTTATACAGGTTTAAATAGCTATATTATTTCTATAGATGGGGAAGAAATCTGGAGTCTCGATTTAAATCCTTCATTCGATATGCAGTATATAGATTCAACTTTTAATCTTAAACTTGATAGTATGATTGATAATGTTTTAGAATTTAAAGTTAAGGGCGAAAATAACAATTATCGATCATTAGAAGTTGTTAAGCTGTTGAAAGAAGAATCAATTAGCAATCATCGATTTCCCGACGGTGAGTCTTGGCGTAAAGCAAGCAAAAACTCTTTCGGTTCTAAAAATATTGATAAAAAAACCATCATGGATTCTAGTTTAATTCCCGAGCTTTTTGTTTTATATCAGAATTACCCAAACCCTTTTAACAGCAATACAAGAATTTCATTTGATTTGCTTCAAGATGCCACACTATCTCTTTATGTAACAGACGCGACGGGGCGTATTAAAACAATATTCTCTGATCAAGAATTTTATAATAGTGGAAAATATAGTTTTGATTGGAATGCGGAAATTTTTTCAACAGGTGTTTATTTTTTCACTATAAATGCTGAAATAGATGGTTATGCGTCAGTCGTTTTTAGCCGAAAAATGATATACCTTAAGTAGTAATATTTGTTAATTTAGATAAATACTTTTTATTTGAATGAAAAAATTATTCGTATTTACATTATTAACAGTTTTATTTTTTATTGTTGGTTGTGCTTCTCATCCTGTTGTACATCCTGGGACTTTAAAAAAAAATGAACAAGTTTGGGGTTATTCCTTAGCTGCAGAAAATATTCTGCCAGTTGTTTGGTTCAGAAAAGGATTAGATGCGAAAACAGAAATAGGTTACAGGGTTGGATTACCGATATATGGTACGGGAGTTGATCTTAGTAGAGTGGTAATGCGTCGAGAAAAGTCATGGGACGTAATGAATTTTTCATGGAGTTACAATCCAAACCGTAATATCGATATCACTTATTATCGATTTAAAGAAAAATCGGGTGGCCTCTTTTCAAAAATGAAAAAGAAAAAACAAGAAACGCCTTCTATTTCATGGAGAGGGACTCGGTTTATGCTCATTCCAGAGGGGATTACACCTGATAAAAAATCAAGTATGCGTCTAGGGTTTTTGAGGGGGGGTAAAATTTCTGAAAAATTTGGATACGAGATTGGTTATTATCATGATTTTAATGCGATGCCATTGTCAAAAGTTTTTGATTCAAAGTGGAATGTCACTGGTGAGGATTGGCAGACTTCATCCCGTTTAGATTCATCATATGGCGGTAGGTATGATGATTATGACCCGATGTTTCCTGGAAAGGGTTCTGGTGCTCCTTCAGAGTATTCAAGAGCAACGGGTTTTTCACTTCAGTTATTTTATTATTTAGGCCGTTATAAAAAGAAGTCATAGCGTAGATGGACCATGATTCCTTGTTTGGCCACTTATTTAAAGGCGATGCTAAAAAATCTTTTTCATTTTTAGAAGAGGCCTTGAAAGGAGGGAAAGGCCTTATATATTTTTTAGATGAAGTATTATTTACAGCTGCATCTGTAAAATATAAAAACGAGAATCACCCACATCCAATAATGACTATCAATTCTATTAAAAATATTATTGGTGATAATAAATCGGCGCCTTCAAAAATTTTACTAAAATATTGTTTAGATATATGTCTAAAAAATGAAATTATAGATTACAATAAAAAAATAGATGCAAAGTACAGTGAGAGTATTGTCCCATCAGTTTTTGTTGGTGCGTTTGAAGATGCTATTCAATCTGGTAGTTGGGATGAGGTTGAAGAAATGATGTTGAAAATATATTATGCTTCAGATAGGTCGCAATCAATTATTGAAACAATAGCAGACCTTGGACTTCAAAATATTGACCTAAATGGATTAATGATATTCCATTTATTAAGAGCCTTTAATTTCAAACAAAATAAATCCCATGTTTGGACATATGCCTCCTGTTTAATCAATTTTTTAAAAAAAGACGCTCTTCCAAGGCCGAGCAAAAGAAAATATATAAAACCCATGAATTTGATAAAAATAATTTTAAATCATGATAATATTGATGATATAGTAAAATATTCTGCAATGATAAGAATTTGGGAAGGTGACTATGTGCGAATTAGTAGCTATCAAAGAGAAATTTCTTCGTGGCTTGATATAAAGTTTTCGAATCAGAGTAAAATTGATAAAAAAAGTAACCAGCTTTTTTTTGAGGATGTAATTCAATATAATGATTTTGTGAAGATTGCTGAATCGATTATTATGAATGAGAGTTCAGCTGAAAAAAAATCAAGAGATATTATTACATTAGATGCTTTAAGATATTTAAAAAATAAAAGTGGAAATGAGACATTTTACTTTTATATAAAGGATTTGTTATCATCATGAAGATAGGTCAGTACGATTTATATAGTATTGAAACAAGCGAGTTTAGCTTAGATGGGGGTGCGATGTTTGGTATTATCCCAAAAACTTTATGGAAAGAAAAATTGTCGTCCGATAGACTAAACAGAGTAGATATGGTGACGAGATCTTTATTATTGGTTAATGGTGATAGAAAAGTTTTAATTGACACTGGCAACGGTTCTAAGTGGGCAAAAAAGTACCTCGATATGTATAATATAGATTTTAGTAACTATGATATTTTATCATCTTTAAAAAAAAACGGTTTTGAAACGGATGATATCACTGATGTAATCTGTACTCATATGCATTTTGACCATATTGGTGGAAATACATTTTATCATAACGATATTATAGAACCAACTTTTCCAAATGCAACATACTGGATAAGTAAAGATAATTGGGCTCTTGCAAACCAGCCTAGTGTAAAAGACCAAGGCAGTTTCATTAGCCAGGATTGGGAAGTATTAGAAAAAAATAATATGATAAAACTAGTAGATGAGAAATTTTTAGATGGTATTGATATTTACTTTACACATGGACATACGGATGGATTGATGCATCCTATAATTTCAGATGGTAATAAAAAGTTATTTTATGGTGCTGATATTTTTCCAACGCATGCTCATTTACCCATTCCTTGGGTTATGGCTTATGATTTGCATCCAGCAAAAACGATGTCTGAGAAAAGTAAGTTGTTGAAAAAAATGTATGAGCAAGAATGGATTTTATTTTTTGAACATGACCCCTTTTATCAGGCTTGCACAATTGATATGAAAGGGAAATGTTACTGCATTAAAAGTGTCGTGGAAATAAGTGAGTGATCAAGAAAAAATAGAAAGTCTCTTCAACGAAGGTCTCGATCATTATAGGTCTGGCGATTATTTTGAAGCGCATGAGTCTTGGGAGGAATTATGGTCAGACTATTACCTTGAAGATCGAAAATTCATTCAAGGTTTAATCCAATTGAGTGTTAGTTTTGTACATTTAGAAAATAATAATTTAAAAGGTGCTAAGAGTTTACTTAACAAGTGTAAAGAAAAATTTATGAATTTCAAAAATATGCATCGTGGTATAGCTGTAAATAAATTATTATTAGAATTAGATATAGTTGAAAAAGAGTATGATGGGTTAAATTCTAATAATGAATTCAATTGGGAAATAATTCCAAAAATTTAAAATTTATGAAAAATATTTTATTATTTATCAAAGACTTCGAATTAGGGTCTAAAGTCTCTAGCGCGTGTGTAGACGCTGAAATGAATGTTGAGTTTTGTGATGAAAATACTAGTCCTGATGATTTTGTAGAAGAATCATTATTAGCTATTATTGATTTAGATCAGGATGTCTTTTTTTCTGTTGGTTTAGTATCTGAGTTAAAGCGGCACGGATTAAAAATTATTGGCTCTATGGAAGAGCTGAAAGCACGGGACTTAAAAAAAATAAAGGCAGCTGGTTGTGACCTCGTACTTCCAAAGTCAAGTTTGGTAAAGAACTTATCGAAGTTGATTAATGAATTGACTTCTTAGTCTTATTTTATATAAGTAATAAGCTCAAATTTAGTTTTGGCCTTTTTTGCCTAAAAAAGTTAAGTTTATCCATTAATTATTTGCATAATACAAATATATTGAAAGCTAAATTAAAAATATGAAACATCCGATTTTAACAAAAAAATATCATTTTTGTGCTTCCCATAAGTATGGAAATGATTCTTGGAGTGAAGAGAAAAACCTTGAGGTTTTTGATAAAGACTACAATACCCATGGTCACAATTATATTCTTGAAGTTTCTGTAACTGGGCCTATTGATCCTGGTTCTGGTTGGCTAGTTGATTTATATACTCTCAACAATATTGTAAAAAATAAAGTTGTGAATATTTTAGACCATTCTCAAATAGAAAAAGATGTTGTCTGGTTTAAGGATAAACAACCTTCGTCTGAAAATATATTGTTATGGATATGGGAGCAAATTTGTGATGACATTAAAGATTGTACTCTTCACCGTTTAAGGCTGGTAGAAACTCATTCAATTCACACTGACTATTATGGACCTAGATAACAAAAATTTCAAAGATCAATTCTATTTAATTTTAACAGGTATTTTTATTGCATCACTTGTAGCAAGTAATCTGATTTTTCAAAAGTTTTTCACATGGAATTTTCTAGGGATGAATTTTGAGCTTTCTGTAGGGATTATTGCATACCCAGTAACTTTTTTGGTTACAGATTTAATTTCTGAGCTTTATGGCCAAAAACGTGCTAACCAAGTAGTGGTATCTGGGTTTTTTGCGAGTGTTTTCACAACTTTACTGGTACTTATTTCTGTGAATGCTTTCGCTGTAGAATGGTCTCCAATAGACGATATAACATTTAAAAAAGTTTTTGGCCTTACTGGTCCTGCTTTTTTTGCATCTATGGTAGCATATTTAACTGCACAATTAATAGATGTGAGAATATTTCATTTTTGGAAACGTCTTACTAAAGGGAAGCATTTATGGCTTAGAAATAATGCGTCTACCATTTTTTCTCAGCTTGTGGACACATCTGTCATTTTGATTATTCTTTGTTCAGCTGGGGTAATTGAATGGGAACGCTTTTATGGTTTATGGATGATGGGATGGCTTTTTAAAGTGTTGGTCGCATTAATTGATACTCCAATAATTTATGGAATTATATATTTACTTAAGGGAAAGATTGATATCGCCAAAGAGTAAATCAAAAAGGAATGTAAATGAAAAATACAAAAATTGAAGATCTTACTCACGAACTTTTAAAACATATAGGAGAAAATCCATCGAGGGAGGGTTTGCTTAGAACACCATCTCGTGTCGCTAAGGCTTGGGAGTTTTTTTCTAAAGGTTATAATCAAGATATAGATAGTATTGTAAATAATGCTATATTTAATGAAAAGGCTAAAGATATGGTTGTCGTCCTAGACGTTGAATTCTTTAGTCTCTGTGAACATCATTTATTACCATTTTTTGGAAGAGCTCACGTGGCATATTTACCTAGTGGTAAGGTAGTGGGACTTTCAAAGATACCTAGAATAATAGATATGTTTTCAAGGCGATTGCAAGTTCAAGAAAGATTGACCAGGCAAATAGCAGAAACGGTTATGGATATTTTAGACCCAGTTGGTGCCGCAGTTATTATGGAAGGCCAGCACATGTGTATGCAGATGCGAGGTGTTGAAAAACAAAATAGTCTGACGACAACGTCTTCAATGCTTGGAAAATTTAGAGAATCTGACAGAACTAGGTCAGAATTTTTATCAATTATTAGTTTGAATAGAAAATAAAATTGGCAATTGCATACAACATAATTGATCTTGGTATTTCAGAATTTAAAGACACCTGGAACCTTCAAAAAGAACTCCAAGAAAAAAGAATTCTGGGTGAAATTGAAGATCAATTAATATTGGTTGAGCATCCCGCTGTCTATACATTAGGAAAAAATGCATCTAAAGAGCATATACTTAAAAGAAAAGAAGGTGTTTCGGTCATTCAAACTGATCGAGGAGGAAATATTACTTTCCATGGGCCCGGGCAGCTCGTTGGGTATCCTATACTAGATTTAAATTTTTATAAACGTAGCATAACATGGTATATGCGAGAATTAGAGCAACTTATGATTGATGTTCTAAAAGAATATGGAATAGAAGGTTCGACCAAAAAAGGACTTACTGGAACATGGGTTAAAGACCACAAAATTGCTGCCTTAGGTGTTAGAATAAGAAGATGGGTCACCATGCATGGTTTTTCTCTTAATATTAGTCCTGACTTGAGATACTATAAGGATATAATCCCATGTGGCATTCAAGAATATGGTGTGACGTCTATGGCCATGATAATGGGCGAAGAAGTTCCAAGCATGGATGAAGTAAAAATAAAAATGGTTGATTATTTTAAAAACAGATTCGTGGGCTTTAAAAACTAATGGCTAGGTTAAACGGGTTTACAAAAAAACAACTAATGGATGTATATGGCCTCATGGTTTCAGCGAGGGAGCTTGATACTAAGATGCTTATTTTATTAAAGCAGGGGAAAGGCTTTTTTCATATGGGCTGTTCCGGACATGAAGCTGCTCAAATTGCGGCAGGGTTAACGTTCAAAAAAGAAAAAGATTGGTCTTATCCTTATTATAGAGATGGTGCGTATACACTCACGCTAGGAGTAACTATAAAAGAGCATTTATTATCATTTCTTGCTAGA
>JABGWJ010000040.1 GCA_018645565.1 bacterium
ATGAATAGCTGTTGGCTTAATGTCATTATCATGTGCAATAAAAACTGGATTTATGATTCTTCGGTTTGAGTTTGTTTTTAAATTCATAAAAGGTTCTAAGTCTATTGTTAAGGTTGGTGCATAATTAATTTTTGATGGGAAGTTTAAAACCACATAAGTATTAAAATTAGGATTCTCATTCATTTCATTCTCAAGTCCATTTACAAGCATCTTATTAATTAGTGTGTTGTCTACCCAAACTTTATAATTATTGATACTTCCAAGAAATAGAGTTGATGCATAAAATATTAAAACTAAAAAGATGATTTTTGACTTCCGGTAAGATCTGTAAATGATTGCACCCACAAATATTGCAAAAAAACATGATGCCAGGTACGTATCCCCTGTTTTTGACGAACTACTTGTAAAAAGAATTGGTATAAAGAATAGTATAAATAACATGATGTATTTATAATATTTTTTTTTGTTTGAATAAATGAAGAATAGAAGCCTAATAAAAAACGGAATTATCAATACTATCAAATAATATCTTTTTTCAAAAAGCATAGTTTCAAACCATCTATAATTAAAAGGAAGAAGTATTAACAAACCACTATTTAATGGACTTGTTAAAAATTGGGACAACTGGCTTAATTTATAATTATCAGTTAAAAGAAATCGAGTTTGGTTACATGTGCTAATCAAAAAAAGTGAAAAGATCAAGACAGTTAAAATGTTCCCCGCAACAAGATTCAATAAAAGCCTGCTACTTCTACCCTTTTCTACTGATTCATTTTTTTCCCAAACAACCAAACAATACTGAGCAAAGGGTAAAGTAATACTTGTCTCCTTAGATAATAAGGCAAAAAAGAAAAGAAGTTGAGATAATATCAAAAAACTTAACTGCTCTTTAGCACAATATCGAAATAATGTTATTAATGATAATAAATAAAAACTACATGCAACGAGTTCGGTCCTACTATAAACCCAAAACATAGAATTGGTCATAATAGGATGGATAATAAATATCAATGCGCAGACAAATGATAATTCTCTACGCTTTAGCAATACAAATGAAAACTGGTAAATAAGGACGACATTAAAAATATGAAAAAAGACATTAGTTAAATGATACCAAAATGGATTTATTCCCCATATCGAATATTCAATTAAACTAATTGAATCTATGATTGGCTTAAATGAATAACTTTTATTAAAAAATTCGTTCGGGGACAGCCAAATATTTTTAAGGTTCTCAAAAAATCCATAATCATTGTAAAAAA
Source organism: bacterium (assembly GCA_018645565.1). Lineage (GTDB taxonomy): Bacteria > Fidelibacterota > Marinisomatia > Marinisomatales > UBA1611 > TMED80. The sequence continues at coordinate 1,263 of JABGWJ010000040.1, forward strand.
CTGCAAACTTTACATCATCGGGAATGAAACCTATCGTTAGCGATGGTAATAGATATAAAAAACATAAAATAATTAAAAGAGCATGCGGGTAGTTAATAATTACATTTTTAACCTTTTGATATTGATTCAGCATAACAAACAAAAATTAGTATAGAATTATTCAAAAACAGATTTATGATTTTGAGATATTCTATAAATGAATTAGTATTTACTTATGGAAAAAACAGAATTAAGAGATAATATAAAAATTAGAAAATCCACAATACATGATTCTGCATTCATCGCTGAAGGCGCAAGAATAATCGGAGATGTAGTGCTGTATGAAGATTCTTCGATTTGGTATAACACTGTTGCTCGAGGAGATATTAACCAAATTATTATTGGTGCAAGATCAAATGTTCAAGACAATTCTGTTATACATATAGAAAATGATCAAGGTGTAGTTATCGGGGATGATGTAACTATAGGCCATAATGCCATTATACATGGCTGCAAAATTGAAGATGGTGCACTTATCGGAATGGGGGCAATAATTATGAACGGTGCTGTTATTGGTTCTGGAGCTGTCGTAGGAGCAGGTGCTGTTGTAAAAGAGAACATGATTGTAAAACCCTGTGAACTAGTCGTAGGTGTACCGGGTAAAGTTGTAAAAAAACTACCAGAAACAGTTCTAGCTCAAAATATAGATTGGGCAAAAAAATACGTAAACCTTGCTAAAATTCACAAAGATCATCAAGAGTCAAATAAATAAAAACTATTTAAAGTTCTTTGATTTTACCACAAAACCATCAGAATTATATTCTTCCTCAGTGGTTATTTTACCTCGTTTATTGAAGTATTTCCATTTACCTATTTGCTTCCCATCTTTATACAATCCTTCATACTTAGTCTTACCATTTGCATGATATCCTATCCATTTTCCATCTTCCTTGTTATCTAAATAATCGCCTTTATATTTTAAATTTCCTTTATCGTCCCAACCAGACCAAGTACCTGATTTAGCACCATTAACGATATCACCTTTTTCTTTGCGCTCACCATTTTTATGAGTGCTGAAAGCGGGGCCATTATATACTTTTAAGTTATAAAACCACATTGAGCTGTAATCGGGCCTAGTAATAAAACGACCGCCTCTATCAAATAATTTTTCATCCATGTCAACTGGGGTTTCAGAACAGCTGATAAAAAACAATAATAAATAAATAAATATTTTCTTCATAATTACTCCAAAATTAATTCAAACCTAGTATAAAAGAATTAAAACACGAACTAAATAATATGAACACTATTTGAGAAAGAGCATCTTTTTCGATTTTAAAAAAGAAGGGGTTTCAATTACGTATAGGTAAATACCTCCACTTACTTTCTGACCTTGCTCGTTTTTACCATCCCATTCGACATATCCTCTCCCTGCATCAGCCTTATGATTTAAAATATTTTTAACCAGATTTCCATTTAAATCAAAAACAGATAAATTAACAAATTCACTCTTCCCAAGTTTGTAAGATATTGTAGTCGATGGATTAAAAGGGTTAGGATAATTTTGTCTCAAACTATATTCAATTGGCATATCAGGATCATCTACTTCAAGTTGGTCTACTGAGAATGTTAAATACCGAATACTATCTGAGCCACTACCACCAATCGTAGTAATGTCAATCCCATCAGAGACATTTACAGTCCAAGAAAGGTCATAATTGCCATTTGTTAAATTTAAATTTTCAATAATAGATTGGTTAGTTAATTGAAGTATTCTTTCCGTCATTGAGGTGTCAAAACAGACAGCATTATCTGAAATTGAACACATCTCAAAAGAGTATGTTAATTCTTGGCCATCTGTATCTACTGAGTTTGTCCATATGAACATATTGGGAATATTAATATTTGATGAAGTAACTGAAATATTTATTCCATTTTCAGGAGCAATCATATCAAAACTTCCTGGCAATGTATTTACAAGTTCTACAGATACTACATTTGAAGAGTCAGATAATCCTTCTGCTGTTTGCGCTCTTACATAATAACTGTAAATCCCTGGATTCCTCGGGCCGAGCAATGAACTTTCTCTGATTGTGGTGTTAAAATTAACATAATCTGGTTGAACGACATCAGCCACAACGCCGTTTTCAAATACAAAATAATTAGATATATCTCTTCCATTTGAATTAATTGGCTCAATCCATACATCCTCTTTTAAAGGACCAATGTCTATTTTTACATTTTCCATACTATAATTATATATAGAGCTGTTAGGTATCATGTTATTATTTGAATTTGACAATATTACTTCCCTTGAATCTTCCGAATTGCTACCAGGTAAAAGGCTTATTGATAAAAGCCAATCAAAATCAAGAGAAGAACCTTCTTGGGCAGAAAGATTAAGCGTAGACTCAAAACAACCACCTACTGGACACCAAATAATTACATTACCCAGAGATTCATTGGCCGGTCCGATATCGGCACCAGCGGGAAAATTAACGTAATCATAAAGCCAGTAACCAAACCATAATGTTTTTGTACTATCTATTTCATATGTTGATGGTATTACATCATTTTCGATAGATTGCCCTGGCACATGATTTTTAAGTTGGATTGTATTCCATTCATTTTCATAAGCAGTATTTTCTGAGAAAGATACTTTTGGAGCGCTTAAAACTAAATTTGTCCTGCCAACAATATCAGGTATTAAACCAGATGAATCGGTTTCAAAAACAAGCGGTTGAAATGATGCAGAATCAGAATCTGCTGAAGGCACAAAAGCGATCTCTTTTACAAGCATCCCATGGTAATCAGCTAGAAGAGAATCAGGAAATTTATGACAATAAAAAGCAGGAGTACTACTAGCCCCTATTCCTCCAAAATATTGAAGGTTTGAATGACTAATCCACTGTCGTCTAAAATTTTCGGGAGTTTCCCATGATAATTGAACCCCACCAATTGATGCAGCATCTATCTGAAAATTTGTAGGAGTATTACCGTCTTGTGAAAGTAATGAATTAACGATTGCAAAGTAACACAAAGCCAAATTATAAAAAGATTTCATAGACCTCTATTCCTTCGTTTAAAACATTAAAATAATTATTACTGAGAAACAATCTTTGTCGTAAAAAAATGACAAAATACTATGTAACATACAAATAATTTAATTTATTTATCAAAAAACAATGCCTCAATAGTTTTAGATACAAAATATCAAAGTGTTATTGAAGATTTTATACAATTATTACCACTGTATACTATGGATTCAGTTTTATTTGACTGTTCCAGAACCGCTTCTGAATCACGTTTTATTGCTGAAGCAAGTAAGCTAACGGGCAAGCCAATGTTAGAGTCATTAAAGAATTGTTGTAGAGCCGAAGTCTCATCATAATATCTCATTAGCATTCCTGGTCTAAATATTGAAACATTATTAAAATTGTAATGACGAGTTAAAGTTTGTTCTTTCAGGCCTATAGTTTTAGCGTAAAGAAGAGGATGAATCCAATCAACTGAAAAACCATCTGGATTAGCACCACTTGCAGATATAACAGACGCATTAGGTATTTTGGCTTTATTTGCTAACTCAGCAGACTTTAAAGATATACCATATTCGATATCGACAAATTGTTTAGCACCTCCAGCAATTTTTCTTGTTGTTCCAATACAGTTAAAAAATGACTCATGTCCTTTCCAATGATCAAATGTTTTATCGAGTTTGTCGAAAGAGTCAATAATTACCTCATTCAGTTTTTTATGACTATTGCCCTCTAAAACTGGTTTCCGGCTAATTGTTGTTATTTTTTCCCATTTATCACTTTCCAGTAATAACTTAACAAGTTTTGACCCTGTTGCTCCAGTTGCTCCAACAATGATTCCTCTATTTTTTTTCTTAGAAATATCACCTCTAGGATGATTGGTAAGTTTATTTTTATAAATTCTCATACTATACTATGTACTCCTCGTTATCTGTCAATTAGTACCAAAAATTTATTTTAATTATACTTTCATTATTTTTTTGAGCATCTTAAAAATAGATTGTTCATACTTGTCAAAGTTACCATCAGCTAAGTAGACTTCTTTTACCTCAGAGAGCAGGGCATCAATTTGTTTTTGGTTATATTTCTTTAAACTAACATATTGATTAATAATTGATGATCGTTGATGATCATTTAAATTATCAGATTCTGATGTAACCTTTTCAATTGTTTTTACATCAAATTTTGATTCAATCAATTTTCGTTCATCAGCATTGTATTCAAAATTTGAGTCAGCCGCGTACAAACATAAATATGCTTTAAACTCTAATTCTGTC
>JABGWJ010000041.1 GCA_018645565.1 bacterium
GTTGTCAAAGATCTAAATGGTATTGCTACGGCGAATCTTCATTTGCAAAAGGGAGGAGAACTTGAAGAAATAATTTTACCTATGGTTGCGTTGAATGATTCACTTTATGAGGTTAGTATACATGATTCTTTAATTACAGTGAATAATTTTAGAGCATATGTAAAAGGTATCGACAATTTAGAAAATGAAGGAAACAGTCCTTCGTTTTATCCTTCAATAAAATATGGAGCTAATGAATTAAATACTCAAATTGAAAATAGTGGATACCCTAATGGTGTAGTTTCAAATAAATGGAGAATGATATCTTTCCCTGGAAACGTTAGTGATTCACTTATTAAGAACCCAAAGGACGAGGGGCATGTCTTTTATGCTTGGGATAATTTAGAGAATAAATGGCTTTTACCAGAATCAGTTGAGCCTGGGAATGCTTATTGGTTTAAACATAATTATGATAAGGCTGTTCCTTTTAGTTCAGATTCTGGAACTGCAGTTCCATTACAAAAATATAAAATTAATCTGAAAAAAGGTTGGAATATGATTGGTAGTCCATTTGCTTTTCCTGTTAATGTTGAATCAGATTTAAGTATTGTATCTGATTTGTATTTTTTTAGTGACAGCTTAGATAGAGATGGCTGGGTATTAAAAGAAAATATAATGAACCCTTGGGCTGGTTATGCCATTTATACTGATTCCGAAGATGCTTCGATTAACTTAATTCCTTTCAATGAAGCTGATATTCAGAGAAATATTTCAAGGAAGTCTAATGATGATGAATGGCTTATTTTAATAAATGCTGAGACAAAACTTAATGTTGATCATTCAGTAATGATTGGAAGAAGAAACGAGTCGTTAGATGAAATAGACAACTTGGATTTTCCTGAATTACCAAAAATTGAAAATGGTCTATCTGTTTCCTTATCACATAATGATGGAAATTCATATGAATTTTCAAAAGATTTAAGATCAACTAATACGCAAAATGGTGTTTGGAATATTTCAATCAAGTCAAAGTCAAATTCCGGTGATATTAATTTTTCATTAAATGAGATTATGTCTCTTCCAGAAGGGATAGTAATATCAGTATTAGATGTTCAAAGTAGACATGTCTATGAAAATATCCTTGAAGAATTCATAGTAATTAACAAAAACAATAATCTTGGATATGAGCTTAAAGTTATAATTGGTGAACCTAGTTATGTACAAACAAAAATATTAGAACTTTTAACGATTATACCATCAGAGTTTGTTTTAGATAAAAACTTTCCGAATCCTTTTAATCCAATTACAAAGATGTATTATACACTTCCAAAAAGATCATTAGTAAGTGTAAAGGTATATAACATGTTGGGTAAAGAAGTAGTAACACTCTTGGAAAAAGAACAGTCCTTTGGAAAGTATTCAATTTCTTGGAACGGTCAGAATAATTTTGGAAAACAAGTATCATCGGGTGTTTATTTTGCAGAGATAAGAGCGAGTGATAAGCGTAGAATTAATAAAATGCTGCTAATGAAATAGTAGAGCTATGTAAATCTCTTAAAGTCACGTGTATCGTATTATATTTTTACAGGCCCTGTAATTTTTTTTAGAATAAGTCTAAAAAACAATTTTTAGCAAAAGTTAAAAGTAAATTTTTTTTAATTTTAAATAATATAAAATCTAATATTTTTACAATGTTATAAAATTGTATACTCATTGTGAAGATATTTTTTTTTAACTAAATTATTTTACAATAATTATAGACGTTTAATATTCTATAATTAGTTTATTTTATTATAATGTTGTAGAAATGACGAAAAATAAAATACAAACGACTAATAATGAGTTTTAAAGACCTTATATCTAACCTATCTGACCAAAGCATAATTAAGGCAGTTTCAAAGCCTGTACCTAAAAAAATAATATCATGCATTGGTAAAAATTCTTTAACTGCATCTGAAATTTCAGAAAGGATATCATTCCCAAAAGAAAAAATTTATTACCATTTGAAAAAGTTGGTGGCTTTTGAGATTCTTGTTGTTTCAGAAAAAGAAGAAATAAAAGGAATCGTTCAAAAAAAATATAGGCTAGTTGATTATCCATCCACTATTTCAAGTGGAGAAAAAAAATTAAAACTTGTAGATCATGTAAACTTTAAAGATTTGCCATTAAAGACGTTAAGTCGAACAAAATATAAGACCAATAAGTTTGATTATGTAAAGGCTATGGCTAGAAAAATTATGGGCAGTGATTCTAATAATGATATAATAATACAAAAATATGAGACCGATAATAAAATACGCAAATTGGATAAATATATTATTAAGACAAAAAACGAAATTAGCATTGTTAAAGAAAAAATAGATTTAATCATTACTCAAATATCATTCTATGATGATAACGAAAAAATTTACGACAACCAGAAAAAATTATTACAGGAGAATGAAAGTTTTTCTAAGCGAATAAGTAATTATAAAAATAGCGTTATTTCCTCTAAAGATAAAATTTTAATAATTAATAAAAATTACAATGATGAAAAAAATAAGAGAAACAATACATTAAATGATTTATTGAAAAAAATTGAAAAGGTTGAAAAAGAACTTCTCATTCAATCAAATAAAAAAGACCAAGTAGAATCCTATATAAAAAA
>JABGWJ010000042.1 GCA_018645565.1 bacterium
TGTGACTCGGGTGAGACTCGAACTCACGGCCAATGGCTTAAAAGGCCACTGCTCTACCAACTGAGCTACCGAGTCAAATTTGATGTGGAGTTTACATAAAATAAAAAAATAATTTAATAAAAATATCTAAATATCTTTTTGAACTTTTACATGTCTTTTAGAAAGGTAATTTAATATAAAATCAAAAATATTTTTATTTTTACAAACGCTTTCAGGGGGGAATACCCCTTTATCATCAAATAAGCCTTCAAGAATTAAATTAATCGTTGCAGTTGCTGTATAGCCTGTTGTTCTTGCCATTGATGATGTTTTACTTGTTTTATCAAATTCATCAAATAGTTCATAACTTATTTTTTTTTCGTCTGTCTCAATTTTAACTTTTAAAATTGTGAATTCGGGTTCGTCTTTTTCAAGTTTCCATTCGTTAAATAAGTATTCTATTGTTTCTTCATCTTGTAAAATATCTTTCTTAATATATTCTTTTATTAATTTTGCGTGTCCTGGAAACCTAAGTGTCTTTTCTGACATGTTATTCACATGAGACATAGTTTGTAAAAGAGATCGTAGTCCATCAGTATTAAAAGCTTCCAGTTCTATATCATTATTAAAATTTAATATTTCAATTTCTGATAAAGCTGGTTTGGTAATAAGTTTTCCATTAATCATCATCCTCGCGGGCCTGGTATATTCTTCTATTACATCGATTGGTGAAAAAGGTGCTTTATAATTAAATGGAGCTTTTGGATATTTGGGAAGTCCACCTACAAAGTATTTAAATGAAGTAATTTTTTCAAATGAATTGTAATAGCCAAATATGTAATTTGGTATACCTGGTGCCACTCCTGAGTCAAAGATGGCAGTAACATTATTTTTAATTGCATTTTTGTTTAATTCCATTAAATCTTCTGGAGAAAATGAAATGTCAACAACATTTTTTCCACATTCAATTATTGTTTTTAATATTTTAAACCCTAAGTGTCCTGGCACTGCTAGGAGTACAATGTCTGCGTTAATTATGAAAGATGATACCTGTTTAAAGTCTCGGGCATCAACCTTTAAAAGATTTATTGATGGATGGTTTTTGATTTTATCATTAACGTTATCTATTTCAATATCCCCAAGACACACATCATGATTTTCGGCTAGGTCTAGAGCCATTGTCTGACCAATCATTCCAGAACCTATTTGACAAATTTTAGCCATTATTAATTTTATCTCTTATGTATGACTGAAAGTGGCTTACTCCAATTTCATATTTTTCTGAAAATATGCCTTGATTGAATCCATCGGATTTCAATCCTCTTTGTACTTTTTCACATATATAGATATCTTCATTTTGGACCTCTTCACTAAAGAGAATATCTTCCCTTATTTTTTTCTCTGAGACATCTTCAAAATAATAATCAAAGATAACGTTACAATTTTGCTCATCAATTGGTTCTATAGTATTTGTTTGTAGCCTTCCAGGAGCAATATTAAATAATATGTTAGGGTATATAGTAAAGTAGAACGCTTTATTATTATCTTTTGAATTTTTGTAGGGTGAGGAATCTATGTTGAGAAAGCACCACTGCATTGAAAAATCATCAAATGTTTGAGTCTTGTAGCTCTTGTAATTTATGACAGTATTCAATTTTGGGTGTACTAGTGGTATATGAAAACCTTCTAAATAGTTATCCATATAAACTTTCCAATTACATTTTATTTTGTATGTATCTCGTTTGCGGTATTTGTATTCTGAAAAGTTCAAAGGCTCAATAATTTTTTCAATCTTTTTTAAGATTTTTTTCAGATCATTATCATCATCATTGAACTTTATAAATATTTGATCCATCCAAATATAATGTTTTATAGGTTTTAATTGATATTTCTTATAGTCTATTAATTCTTTATCAAAACCCCTTGCTGTTCTTAAGTCTCCGCTTAATTCATATGTCCAGCCATGATATCCACATTTTATTTGTTTTGAATTTCCTTGATGTTCTAATAAGATACATCCTCTGTGCTGGCATACATTGTAAAATGTATTTAAAGTATTATCATTGTCTCTGGTAAGTATAATTGGTTGGCGATTAATTGTTTTAACAACATAATCCCCTTTATTAGGAACTTGATTTATTGAACCTAATAGGTGCCATGATTTTGAGAAAATATATTTTTTTTCAAGTTCAAAGATTTCTTTGTCTTGATACCAGTTTGAAGAAAGTGTATTGTGGTTCAATTTTTAAACTTCTCTGGGAGTTCTTAAAAAAGGCTTGGTCAAGCATGTCGGCCCGCCAGAACCTTTTAGCGAAATCTCGTTTCCTTTATAGGTAAATACCTCAACATTCTTGGCTTCGAGTTTCTTTTTTGTTATGGGGTTACCTTTAAGCATTACAACTTTCCGTGGTGAAAGTGCTAGGACATTACACCCCATAGTATAATATTCTTCATCTGGGACATCGATTAACTCAATATTATATTTTTGAAGTTGTTCTAAAAACTGCACAGGGAGTAATCTTGAATAGATTAAGAAAAGGTCGCTATCAATAGGACTTAAATTGCTCATTAAATGAAGACAATCATTAGGTCCATTCCAATGTGGCAAGGGAACAGAAATTATTCTTTCAACAGTATTAGATAATATTTGTTTTAATTGTTTGATCCCTTCATTGTTCGTCCTATATCCAGTACCAACAGCAATGGTTCTTTTATTTATCCAGACAATATCACCGCCTTCTAATTTACCGGGAGAAGTAATTTCTCCTAAGATTGGTATTTTGAGTTCGATTAAAAACTCTTTAATGGCCTTACTTTCAGAAATTCTATTTACTTTACCCATATTACATAAAACCACACCTTTATTTGTAATTACTAAGGGGTCGTGAGTGTAGATTGAATCAATTGATGTAGAATCATTTTTTTCCAAAAAATATTTATCAATTCCAAATGAATCTAAAATTTTAATGAATGAATCATATTCATTCAAAGATTCATTAAAGTCTGGAGCTTCAGTGAAATTTAAAGTATTGAATTCCTTGTTGATTTTTTTTTGATTAATAAATGCTGTTTTTGGATGTTTTAAAATAATTTTTTTTATAGGGTCAATCATGTTATTACAATTGAAATTTATTTTTAAACTTTGTTTCTTATGAGGCATAATTTTTTTGACTTAATTATGAATGATTAGTTTTGCCAAGGTATTTTATTAAGGTCATAATTCCCACCTGTTAATATTAGGCCAACTCTTTCATTTTCAAACTTCTTAGAGTTTAATAGTAGGGCAGCGAACACTATTGAGCATGAAGGTTCAATTATAATCTTTAATCGTTGCCATATAACATACATTGAGTCAATTATCATTTTTTCAGATACAAGTAAAATTTCCTCAACGTGCTCTTGTATGATAGGGAAAGTCAGTGTTCCTACTTGAGCTCTTAAGCCATCTGCTATTGTATCAGTTGTTTCATTTGACATAATTTTTTTATTTATTAAAGACCTATATGTATCATCAGCATTTTCTGGCTCAGCACCGTATATTTTCAGATTAGGGTTTAAAGCTTTAGCTGTTAATATCGTACCCGATAAAAGTCCTCCTCCACTAACTGGACAAATAATACTATCTAAGTCCTTAACCTCTTCGATTAGTTCTTTTGCGGCTGTGCCTTGACCAGTTATAATCTTATGATCGTTATAAGGATGAATGATAGAAGCCCCAGATTTTTTTACCATTTGATACAAAGTTTCTTCCCTTGAACTAATATTTGGTTCGCAAAAAACAATTTCCCCACCATATCTCTTAACATTTTCAATTTTATTTGGAGTTGTGTTTTTTGGCATAATAACACAAGCGCTTATACCCATATTCTTTGCAGAATACGATACAGCAGCACCATGATTTCCAGAAGATGTCGTTATAATACCATTTTTTAGTTGTTTTTTATTGAGTTGTAATATTGCGTTTGTCGCACCGCGAATTTTAAATGAGCCTGTTTTTTGAAAATTTTCACACTTAAAATATAATTTAGAACTAGATTCTAAATTGAGAGTCTGAGAAGTTAACACGGGTGTTCGGTGTATGTAATTTGATATTCTATCGTGTGCTAGTTCTATATCTCTGTAGGTTATCATGACAAAAGTTAATGTTTACATAAATATTGTATTATTCAAACTTACACACAAAAATAATATTCTTAATCAATCTTGAGATTAATTAAAAGTACCTTTTAAAAACCGATTCAAGAGAAAGTCAATAGTACCTTTTTAATTGATATTGCCTTCAACACAAGTAGTCTTAAATCCACCCCTGATATTATATATTGTTGTTATCTGTAGTTTATTTGTTCCAAGACAAAAGCATAGGTCATTATATATACGCTTTGTAACACCTTCTTGATAAATGCCGACATTACGAAAGCTAGTGAAATAATATTTTAATGATTTTAATTCAACGCATTTACCTCCTTTAGGGAAGTATTCTATTTTTACCTTCGCTAGGTCAGGGAGTCCACTAAAAGGGCACACAGCACTAAATTCATTTGTTTCAGTTTTAATATATTGATCTGCTGAGTCGAACTCGAATGTTTCTAGAAAATTAGAATTAATTTTTGAGACGTCTTCAAAATTAAATGTTTCCCCTTCTGCTTTTATCATTCTTTTCCTCCTCTGTATACGCAACCAGTTAGCTTTGTTTCTTTTATTTCAATCTCAAAAATGTTTGGCAGTGAAGGTTTAATTTCGTTCCAAATGTAGATGCACAAATTTTCACTAGTGGGATTTTCTAAACCTTCGATATCATTCAAATATGAATGATCAAGCAAGCTACTGATTGGGTTAAATGCATTTTGTATATCTTCAAAATCAATAACAAATCCAGTTTTTTCATCTAAAGAACCTTTGGCTTTTATTGTTATCTCAAATGAATGGCCATGCACTTTATAGCAAGGATGAGAAAGATCAACATTAGGCAATGATCTAGCAGACTCAATATTAAATTTTTTGTATACAATCATACGGTAATTTAAGGGAAACCTAATATTTTATGTGTCTGTAAACTAAGTTTCCATTTTGGGTTTTTTTCAACAAATATTTCAGACAATTTCTTATTTTTTTCATAATCATTATTATCCATTGGCTGAATAAAAAAATGATTAAAATTATAGCTTTCAAACTGGATAGGTTCAAAATCCTTTTGCGGGTATACAAATTTTAGTTCGTCCCCAGTTTTGAGATTTGTTGTAGTATTATTTTTTGGACTTACACAAATCCAATCTATTGCACTTGGTGGTAATTTAGTTCCGTTTGTTTCAATACTAATTTTAAATCCAATTTTATGAATTTCATCTACAAAGTTTTGATCTAGTTGAAGAAGTGGCTCACCACCAGTACAAACTAAAAATGGTTCTAAATTATTATCTGAGGGCCAAAGATTAGAAATAATATCAAGAATTTCATTAATGTAATAATTCCCGCCATTCTCTCCATCTGTTCCAACAAAATCAGTGTCACACCAGTCACAAATAGCCTTGGCTCTATCTTTTTCTAATCCGCTCCATAAATTGCAACCGCTAAAACGAAGAAAAACGGAAGGTCGGCCAGTATGATATCCTTCACCTTGCTTTGTTAAAAATATCTCTTTGATTTTATATATTTTTTTTGGTTTCATCTATATTCCAAAGGATCCACCAACCCAGCATCATGGAATCCTTTTAAGCGGAGATTGCAAGCATCACAACATCCACAAGGACTCCCATATTTATTTGGCGAATAGCAAGATGATGTTATTTCATAATTGACGCCTAACTCTATGCCCTCTTCAATTATTTCTGATTTTGTTAGTTTAATTAGTGGAGTATGAATTTTGTAAGTCCCTACATTCTGAACAGCATCTTTTGTAGCAAGATTCATTAGTTGTTCAAATTTAGATATGAATTTTGGCCTACAATCTGGATACCCGCTGTAATCAATAGCATTGACACCAATAAATATGTCAAAAGCATTTAATGTTTCTGCCTTAGCAAGCGCAACGGAAAGAAAAACAGTATTCCTTGCGGGTACGTATGTAGATGGTATCTCCTTAGCGGTATTTAAATCTCGATTTTTTGGAATTTCAATTTTATCAGAAACGAGAGAAGATCCACCAAAAGAAGCCAAGTCCAATTCAATAATAGCATGGCTTTTAAATTTAAATTGTTTAGCAACTAATTTTGAGGCTTCTAGCTCATAATCATGTCTTTGTCCGTAGTTGATTGTAATTCCATGCATTTCATAGCCTGCATCATCCGCAATTGCTGCACATGTCGTTGAGTCTAAACCGCCTGAAAGTAAGATTACAGCCGGTTTTTTCATCTTTTGAAATTTTTTATAAAAATTAACATAATAAAATTATTTTTGTTAAATGGGTTATTAAATAAAAATTGAATTTTATTGAACAAGATATTACGGTATTAGTTTTAAAATTAAATTATCATTTTATGTAAATCATTTAGATTTTTTAAAAAAAGACACTTTAGTTCTTGCGCTAAATTTTGAACTTACATTAAACTACATAGTCTCTTTTGACAAAGTTTTTTAAAAAAGATTTTGAAATAAGAGGTTGACTTATGAAACGCATAATTAATGTGTTTGAAGAAAAGGCTTCGGGTTGGCGTTTGAAGCCTTTTCTTATTTTTAGAACTTTTGCTTTTTGAAAATGGGGGCGACCGGCATTCGACGGGATATGTAGGGTGCTTAACCGCATGCGGAGGATATCAGTTCCCTCCTTAATCATCTGATAAAAACAATATATGCCGATTACGGCTATATGGCTGCAGCTTAGTTGAGGTAGCCCGCTTCTTAATTAATTTGTCTATGGTTTTTTAAAGAAGCGTCATAAACATGGACTGGTTTCAAATTCGCTCATAAATTTGAAATGAGATTAAATGAGCTGGCTCTTTTTGATTTGCGTCTCTGATTTAAAAAAGAGTAAGATAATAATCCGAAGACTAAGCATGTAGACGTTTATCACTAAACTATTTCGGACGGGAGTTCGATTCTCCCCGCCTCCACTAATTTAAATATTAATTTCAATAAAAAAAGTTGGTGTCATTCCTAACATTACAATATCTGAAATGATTTTCCCTGAGCTGTAGGGGTTATATCTTTTATGACTAATATTTTTCTTATTAAATACATTATATATGGAAAGACCAGCATTCACTTCGAATCGGTTAATTTTAAACTTTTTTGACACAGAAAAATCTAAATGATGTGTTGGTGGCAGCTTTTTATTATTTCGCGTACCAGGATTAAATAATACTTGGAAATCACTCGCTATATAAACGTCATTTTCGTCAGTATAAAATCGTCCTGAGGAATATGACCAATTTGTAGTCAGGTTCCAATCTAAGATTGAAGTAATAAAAACTGATTTGAATTCATGCTCTATGCTGTGATTAGCATTATAATATTGCCCACCATCAATATTTGAGAATGAATATTTAGTGTTATTTATTTGATATGAAATCCATCCATTAATTGCTTGATTTTTTCTTCTAATAAAAAATTCAGCTCCATTTGCTTTTTCCTGTCCATCTGTTGCCAATATAACGTCATCTATATAGTCATTTTGTTTAGAAAATATTGGAATCGGAGATAAATAGCTCTCAAAATCAAAATAACCAGATCCTTTTCGATCATAAAGTGATATACTTAGTTCATGTTTTATACTTTTCCAGTGAGCACTAATTTGAGAGTTTGTTGAGGCAATGATAGGTACAGGGTCATTAGAAATAAGCCACATGTTTTGAGTGCCTCTGGTACTTAATGGGCTATTAAACTGATGTACAAATTGGTTGTTTTTACCGGTAGCACCTTCTATCGAAAAATTTGAGTTTATTTTTAGTATGGCAGAGATTCTGGGTTCTAAATAATTTAATTTAGTTAATGTGTAATATGTGTTTCGGATACCTAATTGAAATTTAATAAACTTAGTAAAAGACCACTTGTCTTCAAGAAAAAATGACTGCAAAACTCCATTTTTGTTAAAATGTGTTTTTTCAAAAGTATTAGTTAAAAATCGTTCGGTTAAAAATTCTGTATATAAAATTGACTTTGAAAACCCTATCTGAATATCATGATTTTGGAAGCTTTTTATATTTTGATATATTTTAAATGCTTGGTTTGAAAATTTATTTTTTTCATTATTTTTTTGTGAAAAAGCATCGTTATCTGAAATGATATTAAATAACTTTGAATCGTGATTACTAAAATAATTTGTGTTAGATATAGAGAACCTTATTACCCATTCAGGATTTAAATAATAAGTCCATTTTAATATGCCTCCTTCATTTGACAGACTTGTTTTTTCTACAATTTTTGTAGCTTTAAAAGCTAATATGTTTTCAAAGCCATAAAATTCACGGTTTTCTTTTATTATATCCTCTCCGTGTTTGATAGTGAAAGAAATTCTATTTTTAGAATTTATAACATAAGATCCTGTAGCATTAAAATCCGTAAAATAAAATTTTGGACTATATTTAGTTCTTTGATTTTCATTTGCTGATAAACTAATTAGATTAAAATTATCATCTCCGACGATATAGTCTTTTATAGATTCATATAGTTTTGTTTCTACTATATTATTAGAATTTCTGGTGGATAATGCTATGCTTCCTTTAGAAAAAATAGGTAGTTGAATCTGAGCACTATTAGTGCTCAGATTGGTGAAAACTTTTGCATTTGGTTTTAATGTGTTCCCTGCATGATTTGAAATCTGGATTAAGCCGGATGTTTTACCACCATATCGAGCTGGATAGACTCCCTTATAAACCTGAATGTCTTTGATTGCCTTAGACTGGATACTGCTTATAAACCCAAACATATGAGTTCCTTGATATAAGGGCATCCCATCGATTAATATAAGATTTTGATCTGGTCGCCCTCCTCGAATATATAATTCAGATTTTCCAGCTAAGCCTTGGCTTATCCCAGGCAGAAGTTGAAGAGATCTAAAAATATCAACTTCCCCAATGATTGGTAAAGTAGAAATATGTTTTGGAGAAAAAGAAATTTTACCAGGTTCATTAGCAATGTTTAAAAACTCTCTTGACTCTCCCCTGATATAAATATTTTTTGAATTTAATATTTTCTGCTTTAGATAAATTTCTAGAGTGTTGTTTCTTGTGTTTTTTAAATTGATGATTTTTTTTTCAGTTTTATATCCAATATAAGAAACAAACAGTGTACATGATCTAAAATTAATATTAGTTAATGAAAAAATTCCTTGCTCATCTGATATTGATCCTTCATTAAGAGAAGGTATATAAACATTGGCGAAAGGTATAGTTTCCTTGGATTTGTAATCATATATCTTTCCATAGATGCTGTATGTTTTTTTTCCTCTTTCAAATACTACATACTGATTATTGATTTTTTCCCAATCATAATTTGAGTTTAATAGTAAAAGTGATAATAAGCTGTCTAATGCACAATTATTACATTCTATTAAAATATTATTTCCTGATATATCTGAGGGATAAATAACTGGAGCTTGATAATCTATTGAAACTTTTTTTAGGGCTTCTTTCAACTCTATTTTGTTGAAAGAAGATGAAATTTTTAAATCTTCCCCATATATTTTGGGAATGATAAGGGAAAATAAAATTGTTATGTAGTGTAATGTTTTTCTAGAGTAAAATGTAAAATTCACCTTGTAATTTAAACTGTCGTTTGGACAATAATGAAATACTCCTCAATACTGATTCTAAATTATTAGGTTCAAGATGAAGTGTCCCCGAAATCAAAGTCTCTTTCTGGTCAGATTCTAGAAACTTAATATTTATTGCGTAAAGCCTTTCAAGCTCTTTACATATTCTTTCGAGCGAAAAGTTATTACAAATAATTTTATGATTTTTCCAACCAGGATAAAAATTGGTTGTCTCAGATTGCAACATGAGATTTGGTTTTTTTGGGTTTATTTCTATTTGATCACCCTCGCCTAGGATTATTACTTCTGTATCTTTTTCTAACCTAACTAACCCTTCATTTACGCCAGTTTCAAATCCATCTATTCGAGATCGCACATTAAATTTTGTCCCAAGTACTACGATTTTTGCGTATTCTGTTGAAACAATAAATGGGTAGGGTCCTTTTTTCACATCAAAAAATGCTTCCCCGCTCAGTGCGATTGTTCTGTTTGAAGAGTTATAATCTTTTGAAAATGAAATAGAACTTTCTGCATTCAAATGTACTTGTGTTCCATCACTTAGTGTAACGATTTCCCCATTTAGCCCTGTCCCGGAATGAATATTAACTGTATTTATCATTTTTAATATTGGAATAGCAAATATTATCATCATAAATAATGCGACCGTTAATCGAGGGAATAATGATTTAATTTTATTTGAGATTATTACTGGACTGGTCTTATTGGGCTCAGGTGAAATATCCATTTGTTGTTCTAACCGCATCCAAACTTCTTGTTTGGACGGAGCTGTGCGTTTTTCAATTTTGGAACACAGGTTCCATAATGATTGTTCTTTTTTATTAATCTTTAACATTCTTATAAGCATTTACGTTACTTAAATGATTTTTACTCATAAATAATTTTTTAATTTTTTCTTTAATATTTTTATTGCTCTATAAATTTGATTCTCAACGGTCCGGACACTTATTCCTAAAGATTCAGAAATTTCATTGTTTGACAGCTTTTCAACGCGACTTAAAATAAAAACTTGGCGACATTTTTCTGGCAACTCTGTCTCTACTATTTTTTGTATTTCATCTTCTAAAAATGTAGATAGTACTTTTTCTTCTGGTGGGTTAGTTTGACTATCATTGTTTCTTGGTATTAACGATTCATGCCTTTGTCGTACTTCATTATGGCGAAAATGATCATAACATAAGTTTGTACTAATTCTTGCAATCAATGAAAAAAAAGATTTGTTAGATTTTAACTTAGATCTCATTTTCCAAACTCGTAAAAATGTCTCTTGAGTAATGTCTTCTGCTATATCGCCATCTTGTATTTTGTATTGAACAAATCGAAACAAAGTGTCATGATAATTAAAAAAAAGTGTTTTAAACGCTATTTTATCAGAATTTTTAACTTTGTGTAAAAGTATTGCGTCTTTGTCAGTCATTTTTCTTAAGATGTGAATAATAAAACTTAAAATATTAATTACTGTTATAGAGCAATTTAATATAAAATAATAATGGTTCTATATTTGTAGTGTGTCAAATTGGTTAAAAAAGGATTATAAAAAGTGAAGTTAAATCAAAGCGAATATGAAAATTTAATAATAACAGATTATAATTTTAGAGCTCCGTTGGATTATGGTTCTCAAAATGGAGAAAATATCTCGATTTTTGTTAGAAGAGTCTCAAGGAAAGAAAATTCAAAAAAATCTATGCCTTGTTTGATCTTCTTTCAAGGCGGGCCAGGATATGAATCCCCTAGGCCATTATCAGATTCTGGCTGGATTAAAACAGCGAGTGAGGTATACGATGTCATTTTAATTGATCAAAGAGGTACCGGACTCAGCTCGCCAATATCATCAGAATCTGTATTAAACATGAGTGATAATGATATAGCAGAATACCTTACATTCTTTAGAGCTGATAATATCATAAAAGATGCCGAATTGTTTCGGAAAAAATTAATTGGCAATAAAAAATGGTCCGTTCTAGGGCAAAGTTTTGGAGGGTTTTGTGCAATGACTTATTTGTCTTTTTACCCTGAAAGCCTGGAAAAAGTATTTATTACTGGAGGAATTCCTCCATTAAAAGCTCATCCTGACGATATATATCGTGCTACCTATCAAAGGGTTTTGAATAAAAATAAACAGTTTTATAAATTATTTCCTAACGCCAGATTAAATGCAAAAAGAATAGGAGATTATTTAGATAAAAATAATGTCCAATTACCGAATGGTGATATATTATCGGTTAAGAGATTTCAACAATTAGGTTTAAACCTTGGGTTTAGCGATGGAATGGCGACACTTAATTTTCTTTTTGAGAGAGCATTCGTCAACGATAAGCTTTCTCATTATTTTTTAAAACAAGTATTAATGATGCAAACATTTGATACAAACCCATTGTTTACAGTTCTTCATGAGGCTTGTTATGCTCAAGGTTTTTCTACAGAATGGTCCGCACAGCGTATTTTAAATGAATATTCTGAATTTGATTATAA
>JABGWJ010000043.1 GCA_018645565.1 bacterium
AGAGAACCTAAAAACTCTAAAAAGAGGATCTATCGTTGATACTGTGAACAGAAGCATCAATGAATCTTTAAGCCGCACTATTGTCACTTCTATGACTACCTTATTTGTAGTCCTTGTACTTTATTTCTTTGGCGGTGAAGTAATACATTCCTTCTCCTTTGCATTGATTATTGGCGTGTTAGTTGGAACTTACTCGAGTATATTTGTTGCAAGTCTAATTGTAGTTTATATGCAACCGAAGTCTTAAAACTACAGCCGCTAACCAACTCTATAAATGTAAGAAAGTATATCAATTTTTTTTATAGGCAATAAGCTTTCCTATATAACATAATTTATAATTCTAAAAAATATTATGTTAAAATTTTTGTTGAACTGCAAAATGCAAGTTGAATTTCTTATTGAATTCCTTATTTTTAAATCCCCAACCTAAATCTATTCTGACAGATTGAAGAATAGGTATAGGCAATCTAATTCCAAATCCTGTTCCTCCGAAAATACTATTTCTTGATATAGATTCCCAATTCTTGTTAATAGCTCCAATATCAGTAAAAGCAACAATACATATGCCTTTTTTGAAACTAAACCGATCTCCATTCTTATTGAAAAAAAGCTTTCTTAATTCAAAACTTGAAAAAAGGAACTCATGTCCAAAACGATAATTATCAATTTTATCTGGCAGATCCCAACCTCTAATATTATAGGAATTACCAAAATAGTTTAACCATACATCATTTTTATGACCAATCTTTCTTTGTATTGTTGTGTTAAATCCTAAAACTGTATTATTAAATGCAGGTAAAAAAAAGCTATAAGATTGATTCCATACAATAAACGTATTATTACCTAACATTGGAATAATTGATTGAATAATTCTAGAACCTTTCGTTGGATTCCAAAAAATGTCTCTTGTATCTATCTCAATTTTTAACTCTGGGGTAAAAAAATTGTAGTTTAATGTATTTATACTATTTGTAAAACTTTTTTTAATCAAAGCAGGAGAAAATCTAAGCTTTATTTTTTCTCCGTACCATTTACCAATGCTTATTTTTAAGCTACTTATATTTATACTCCTATCTAAAAAAAGATGATCATATGAATTTCTTTCTAAATAAGTGGATAATGAAACATGATCACCAAACAACCATGGATCACTAAACAGTAACTGAATTTTTTGTTGGCCACCAAAACCTGCAAAAACTTCTAAAGTTTGATTTCTACCTTGCAAGTTTTTAACCATTAATAGAGCGTTTAATGACCACCCTTTTTCTTCATCATAACTAGGAAATAATAATGGAGGAGTTTTATTTATTGATTCATCCATAATATATTGTAGGATTGCATCACCATTTTCAAGAGGCACTAAACGCCAAGCAACATCTTCAAAAAGACCCAAATTAAATATTCGATTCCTATCGAGGGCTGCAATGCTTGAATCTATGTAGACGTCCACAGAATGATGGATTTCCCTATCCACGACATATTGCAAAGTTTTATCCAAGCCAATAACATCTATATTTGTTATTTTTGGTTTATAATTAGCAGAAAAAACACAACCGTTAAATATGAAATAAAATAATAAAAAAAGGCCTGTCATCGCAGGCCTTTCAGTATAATCATTTCTAGTTTTCAAAAATTTACAGGTCAATGCCATCCATCATTAAACGCTTCTTATATTCGATACCCTGTTGAGAATAAACATCTTCAATTGCTTTATTAAGCTTATCTGCAATGGTTAAACCATCAACTTCAACTTTAACATTTCGTTCATCTAACTTTCTTACTCTAAAGATTGAATTTTCATCTCCATAATTATGCCAAACTCCGTCATATTCCTTTGGAGTACCATATTCCATCAGAACTTTATGTTTAATAACATCCTCAGCTGTAAGCTGCGGGAAACCAGTGTCTTTCAATTTTATTTTTTTAACAACGCTTTCAAGTATATAATGTGAATCACTATTGTTAGTTGTACTGTACACATAATCAATATTAACAAATCCGAGAGTAATTCGCTCTATTGTTAAACGCGTCACATAGTTAAACTCAACAGTCGCTCTCTTAATTGGTAACACTATACCATCTTTAGTCGTACGAGATTCATCTGTATAGACAACCTCAACAGTAGTGTCAGGGACAATCGTTAGTACTGCTGGCAAACTTGTTGACCAGGGAGCGAGCAACTCATCCCTAAAAACCCAACCATCAGGTAACCTTTTTACAGGTATGACTGACTCTATCTTGTTGCGACTAATCGGTGGCAAAATTTTAGGCATCTCCATAATTGGAACTTCTTCCTGAACCATCTGCTTAGATGCTTTATTATTAGAATCGGAATCTTTTTCTTTACCACCAAACAATTGGTCGTCTGCATTTAAAGAAGAAAACGGATGCAAAAGTAATGCAGATGCAACTAATAGTAATATATTGTATTTTAATTTCATTATTTTAAATATTTAATAAATTTCCTCACGGAATTTAAAACATTTAATGAATACGCAAAGACAAAAAAAAAGCCCTCAGATGAGGGCTTTTTTTAAGAACATATTCTATTTCTTACGACCTCTGGCCATTGGTGATCTTGATACATCACCATCTTTATCAATAAAATATAGGAAACCAGACTCTCTAGTAACACCAGCTGTAGAAACTTTTTCAGCATTCCCACCGCCCTTGCCAGCACGAGCCATTTGCGAACGAGATACATCGCCTTCTTTATCTAGATAGTATAGGTATCCTTTTTCTTTAGATACGCCTGTATTTTTTACTTTTTCAGCCATTAAAGCCTCCGATTATTGTTTGATTTGTTTTTTATGGTAGTGGTTAGAGTAAAATCTCACTCCCTCTGCCTATTAATAGTACGAAATTTTAAAGGTTCATGTCAAGATTTTTATAGAGGAGACCTCGTCGAGAAAATAAGCTAATATTTTATTCGAAAAAGTCTAATTGATAAAGTAATTTAAGATACTATATTTTTACGATATTATGCCCCGGTAGCTCAGCTGGATAGAGCATCGGATTTCTAATCCGGGGGCCACAGGTTCGAGTCCTGTCCGGGGTACTATCTAAAGTGAATTTTTATTTTATATTCTTCTCAAATACTTTTTGTAATTCCACCTTAAAAATCAAAACACTATTTGCGGGAATATTATTATTTGGTCTTGGACCATACGCTAATCTGGGGTGGATAAAAAACTCATACTCAGAGCCTTCATTCATTAATTGTATACCTTCTGTCCATCCTTTGATTACCCTATTCAATCTAGTAACGAATGGCTCCCCTTTTTCATAAGAGCTGTCAAAAATTGTACCATCCACTAATTTTCCTTCATAATTGACTCTTACCTGATCAGAAGCAGCGTCTGGAGACTTACCCTTACCTTTTCTTACTACTCGATATTGAAGTCCTGATTTTGTTTCTAATATATCTTTATTTTGATCTTTATTGTCCTTCAAAAAAGTTTCTGCCTTTTCTAAAGCTTTTTTAGATTCAGCTTGCTGTTTTGTTCGCATACGATCTTGCATTGTTTTAAAAAGTTGTTTTCTTTCATTCGTGGTTAAAAGATGTGTTTTCTTTTCATAACCATTTTTAAATCCTCCTAAAAAAGCATCATAGTTAATATCTATGCCTTGATTGATTAAATTATCTCCAATATCAGCTCCAATGGAGTAGCTTATTGAATCAACACTATCAACTATGTTTATTGCGATATCTTGATTTCGGTCAACACCACTATTACTACAAGATATATAAAAAGTTAAAAAAGTCATTAATATAAATGGTTTCATGTAAAATTTATTCTGCATTGGGTTCTTTCTGTTAAGGTGTTTATTTTTTTGAAAATGAACTATTAATTATTTATTGTTATTGTTCAGAATTAAAATAATTAATCCCGCAAAAACTATAATAATGGCAAGCCAATCAATTAGACTTAAGCTGGAAAATAAAGCTACAATTAGGCGTAAAGCCAAGATTGCACACCCCCCTAAGATTAATATCCAAGGAAGCTTTTCGTTATAATCACTCATATTTTTATTTTATAAATTTACTATATGACAAATTAGTGTAAAAAAGTTAAAAAATGCGTAAAAATATAAATAAACTTAATTCAACCTTTTCAATCCAATCTTTTGAAGGTGGATATGATAAAAATTTTTCTTATATACTTACTTGCTTAAAGACAACAGAGTCAATAATTATTGATGCTAGTTTACACCCAAGCATTTTAGAATTTTCTCAAGAAAATAAACCATCAGCTATTTTCATAACACATTCGCATAATGATCATGTAAAATACATTAAAAGTTTTATTGATCGCTATCCTGACATTAAAATAGTCGGCCACCCTGAATCAAAATTAAATACTAGTGAAAATAATTATTTTCCTTCAATGCATAATTCAACGATCAAAGTAGGAAAATTAAATATTAAAACATTACACACTCCTGGGCACTACTTTGATTCTATTTGCTTTCATTTTGAAAATATAATTTTTACAGGAGATACAATGTTCGTTGGAAGGACTGGCAGAACGATAAGCAATGGCAGCAGTGTAAAGGATTTATATAATTCAATTTATAAAACCATACTTACATTGCCTCAAAGTACGATTATCTATCCAGGTCATAACTATGGTAAAGTGCCAAGTATTAGCATTCGAAAAAATATTGAAATTAGCCCACTACTTCAAGCTAGGGACAAAAATGACTTTGAAAACAGAATGAAGAATTATGAAAAAAACAGATAAGATTTAAAACTATAATCCAGTCATAAAATCAATTTTAGAATAGTTGTGACTAATGGTTTAATTACTTTTCTGAATCAAAATCTAAAGATATTGAATTAACGCAGTACCTTAATCCAGAAGGCTGAGGGCCATCATTGAATACATGCCCTAAATGCCCGCCACAGTTTTCACATGTAATTTCTATACGCTTCATGCCAAATGTGTTATCCGCTGTCTCTTCAATTTTATCAGGTAGAGCTTCATAAAAGGCAGGCCACCCGCATCCAGAATCATACTTTGTAACAGAAGAAAATAATTCAGTACCACAACCAGC
>JABGWJ010000044.1 GCA_018645565.1 bacterium
ATTTTCATCAGCGGCATATAAAATTGACTCTAGTTGTAGATTGAGTTGAAGGTTTTTTTCTCTGAGATATTGATTTTCCTCGTTAACAATAGCAAGTGATTTAATTTTTACTAATGGAGTTGAAAGAAAAGAAACAAAGTCCGAAGAGAATCCTCTAATCACACTCATTTCATCATTATTACGATTAAAAAGCAAAGCAAAAGAAAAGAATAGGGCAAAGGCAAAAACAAAATGATCTTTGTTTTTAATTAAAAATAACAGAAGGTTGCGCATGAACAACCTCTAGAGTAGAACCGCCTCATATTTTTTCAAGTTTTCTAAGACCATTCCTGTGCCCCTAACAACAGATAACAAAGGGTCTTCAGCAACATTAACTGGAACATTAGTTCTTTCTCTAATTATTTGATCGATACCTTTTAGTAGACTTCCACCACCAGCTACAATGATGCCTCTTTCTAAAATATCAGCAGCTAATTCGGGAGGTGTTTGCTCCAAACATCTTTTGACAGCTTCTACTATTGCATTAACAGGATCTTTTAAAGCTTGCCTGATTTCATCTGAGCTCACTTCAATTGTTTTAGGAATACCCGTAACTAAATCTCTTCCTCTAACTGATATTTCTTTAGAGGCCATTTGCATAGCTGAGCCAACAGATTTTTTAATCGATTCACTCATTCCAAGACCGATTTCAAGTTTATGCTCATTTCTAAACCATTGCAGTATACACTCATCCATCTCATCACCCGCAATACGAATTGTTTCTTTAGTAACTACGCCATTTAAAGATATAACGGCAATTTCAGTTGTTCCACCACCTATATCAACAATGATATTTCCTATCGGCTGACTTATATCAAGACCAATACCAATGGCAGCTGCAACAGGCTCTTCAATTAGATAGACTTCTCTCGCATTAGCCCTCTCTCCAGATTCTTTAACCGCTCTTCTCTCAACCTCGGTTACACCTGAGGGCACGCATATTACCATACGCGGTCTAGCCATACGGCTAAAATTAATCTTGTTTATAAAACCTTGAAGCATCCCATCAGTCATTTTAAAATCAGCTATAACACCATCTTGTAATGGTCTAACGGTTTCTAAATCTCGATGTGTTCTTCCAAGCATAGCTTTTGCCTCATCTCCAACAGCTACGATCTGATCATCATGTATCGTTCTAGCAACAATTGAGGGCTCATTGATGACAACACCCTTACCTTTCAACCAGATAAGCGTATTAGCAGTACCAAGATCAATTGCGATATCTCCAGATATCCAATTAATAATACTTGAAAGTGATTTTTTTTTCATTTTATAAAATTTTGCACAAATATATGCTTAACAATCTAACGATTATTCATGAAATAGCTTATTTTAATTTTCTACAAAAATTTAAAAATTAGGCCCAATAAATGGCTTGTCTAATTTAAAATCCCCAAAACCATTTTGGTCTCTAAAAACGAACTGTTTATTAAGTCTGTTGTAATACCAGGCTTGGTAAATAGAAGTATTAGTACTGGTGGAATTTGACCTTTGAATTTCATCAGGCGGTCCGAAAAGTATATATATCATTCCAAAATCAGTTTCCCAACCTTCTTTCCAAGACATATTAAAATATTCATTGACATAGTTAACTCTGATATAATATTCTTCCATTAGTTCGTTAATATTTGTTTCTGGCGTAGGGTCTCTTTTATTCCAAAAATCAAGAAATATTTTCTCTAGCGCCTTCCCTTTCTTGCCTTTTGCTTCTTTTCTTTCATTATTCGTTAGAATATATCTCATTTGCTGAAAAGAGTTTTCTACATTGTTAACAAAACCTGAAAGTCCAGGTTTATAAATAGAGATTTTTTTAATGACTTCACTTTCTTTTTTTGACTGTATTAGTTTAATTCCAATCTCAAGGCCCATTGTGGATAATATACTTTTATCTAACTTATATCTATGGTTAAAAAAACCATCCGAAGTATCTTTTTTTAATATAATATCTTTACCGGATTCGTTAACGCCTTCCATAAAACCCAAAACTTCATATGGCGTACTATCAACAAACCCAGATATAATAAGAGTAAGACCTTTATCAATGTTTGTTATACTTTTACCTGTTATAGGGAATTCATTAACGTTAAAACCCCACTCACCCTCAAGGTTTGCTATAATTAGGGGATCCATTAAAGAGGGGGTTTTGGTCAATTTCGAAAAATCAATTTTAATATTTTTAGAACCCTTGTTTCTTGTATCTTTATCATAAAGCTCTGATTCTATTTCATATTTATTTTTTGCGACTGTAAAGTTTGAAAAATGTTTTCTAGTCCTTAATCTTGACTGAGTTTGAATGTAATCATCAGTTCTTATTGAATCTGTCCACATTTTCCTATAAATACGTTTACCTTTATTGTTTTTTAAAATAATAGAAACATCATATGAAGCAAAAAACGAGTTATTTTTTTTTATAAATTGAAGACTTCGAAAAGGGATGTCTACAAATGCTGTCACAAGAATTGAGTCTTTTGAGATAGCTCTAGAAAATTCTAATAAACTATAACTCCCTACATTACTTAAAGACTTATTTCTTTTTGA
>JABGWJ010000045.1 GCA_018645565.1 bacterium
ATTTCTCTAGCAGATTTTAATATTTGTTTGGTTATATCACTGAACGTCTTTGCATCTAGTGTCGAAGAACCAGCATGACATTGAAGCCCAAACTTTTTGACACCTGATGATTTTGCGACATTATATGCTTCAACTATAGTTTCTTTCGGAATACCAAACTTTGAATTTTTACCACCAGTGATAATACCTTTAAACTGCCCGTGTCCTTTGCCTGGATTTAATCTAAAACTAATATAATTGGGTACGCCAATCGTTTCGAGCCTTTTAAAAGAGTTCAAATCATCTAAATTGATTTCAGCGCCTGAATCATATGCAATCTGTAGATCTTCCAATGACTCGTAATTACCAGTGTAAACGCAATCAGATATAATTAGTCCCGCTTTACTTGCCGCAAACAATTCGCCGGGACTAGAACAATCACATCCTAAATCATTAAACTTATTTTTGAGTGTTCTTATAATTTGAATATTACTATTTGCTTTTACCGCATAATAAATTTGATATTTCTTGAAACTCTGACTTATTGCACTGGATAGCCTACTAATATTTTCTTCTAATCTTCTTTTTGAGTAAACATACGTTGGTGTTCCATGTTGTTCAGCGATGTTTTCTAAAAGTTTCGTTTGAGATAGAAGTTCGGATAATGGGTGATTAATCATTTTTGTATGTTTATTTGTTCACGCTTATTTTACTCAAATTATTTTTGAGAGATAAACATTAAATATAATTGCTCTTATACTTATGGTTGTTATTTCTTTATTATTATATACAGTTACTAAAGCATTATAAACTTTAAATCGACGGAGCATAAAAAGTTAAATAATCTGTTCTGGCATAGTATTTTTTAGATTTCATTATTGTTCCTGGTTTCTTAATTCGTAATATATGTCTAACAAAACCACCAAGAATGACTAAAACTATATATAATTTTCATATTCGTCTTGTCTTTATGATTCTGGTTACTTCAAGTTTATTAATTTCACAAAATGAAAACAGTTCACCGTACTCATTTTCAAGCAATCTTGATTTGAAAATTGCGGGGCTTAGCGCCAGCTTGCTATTAGGTTCTGTACTAATGGATTATGCTCCAATGAGCCTGGATAATATATCCAATTTAAATTCTAATAATATTCCAAAATATGATTCGAAGGCAGTAGCTAATTGGAGTCTAAAAAGTATAGCAATGAGTGATGTTTTACTTTTTTCTAGTCTCGCGATACCAGGTGTGTTGATGGCAAATAAAAAAATTCGGAATGATTATCGAAACTTTTCTTTAATATGGGCAGAAAGCCTTTTTTTGACTGCAGGTATTACAAATTTCACCAAGGTTTTAGTTGGTCGACCTAGGCCTTATCTTTATGGAGATAAGGCTCCTCGTGATTACAAGTTAAAGAAAGACAATAAAAAAAGCTTCTTTTCAGGGCACACTTCCATAGCTGCTGTTTCTTGGTTTTTAATGGCAAGTATGTATGATGACTATAACCCAAATAGTAAAATTTCACCTTATCTATGGACCTCAGCCTTTTTGATTCCTGCTTGTACAGCATACTATCGTTATGATGCTGGAAAGCATTTCCCCTCAGATTTGCTAACAGGTTATATTGTCGGCGGTACTATTGGAATGCTTGTTCCAAAATGGCATAGAGAAAATAGCAATATGAATGTTTCATTATCATTACAACCAACTGGCAAAATTAAGACTCGCCTATCCTATAAGTTTTGATTAATATACTCATATATAAAAAATAAAAATTATGAAAATATCTATAGAATATTGTAGCGTTTGAAACTATTTACCTAAGGCCTCCAGTTTGGAGCAACATTTAAAAGGTAAATACGATGCTGAGATAGAACTTATATCTAGTGGTGGAGGCGTATTTGAAGTCACGCTTGAAGATAAGCTTATTTTTTCAAAAAAATCCCTAGGTCGATTTCCTGAGCATAGTGAAATCGATGATCTAATCAATCAGAGCTTAGTTTAAATCATATCAACTGTTGACTTATAGCACTTTTCTTTTATAAACTACTTACGAGCAACTTACGAGTAATTAATATGTTTAGATTAAAAAGTAAAAAACAAAGAAAAAATTCACTTATAGTCCTACGGGCAATCAATCGCATCAATAGGTATGAGATGAGTGAAAACCATTTATATCGCGCTTATGATTCATTCGGGCGGCAACAAGGCAGCCATTCTTTAACGTCATGAAACCGCTGTCCCTAAAGCAGAAGAAGTTTTTGAACTTCATAAAGAATTTTACTCTCATGCAAGGTGAAGCGCCAGCGTATGATGAGATAATGTCTGGGCTTGGTTTTAAATCTTTAGGGACAGTGGATTGGTATGTTAAAACGCTTGAGAAAGAAGGTCATTTATATCGTACGAAAGGCTCTAACGGCAAACGGGCATTAACATTAACGCAAGAGCACGCCACGCATCCCGAGGCTTGTTTGCCGTTATTGGGCCTGATTGCCGCAGGAGAGCCTATTGAAGCATTGGAAACGCCAAATAGTGTTACAGTCCCACTTTCTTTGGTTCATCCTGACAACTTTGTCTTACAGGTTCGAGGACAATCAATGATAGATGAACAAATTCAAGACGGCGATTATATTGTAGTTAAAAAAACAGCTACTGCTAGATCAGGACAAATTGTGGTTGCTCTCATTAATGATGAAGCAACGTTAAAGTGCTATGTCCCCAAATCAAATCATATAGAGTTACACCCTCGTAATCCTAGTTTTCCAGTTATTACTATTAAAGAGACAGATAGATTTAATATAAACGGCGTGCTTTTATATTCTTTTCGAGAATATCCTAGTTAATACACGTCATGAATGTTATCTGAAGTATTTTATCTCAATTTAGATTCGATAGAGTTACAAGCTGAAAGGACAGTTGATCCGTCTCTAAAAACGCGCCCTATTGCTATCATATCCTCTGCCGATAGTAGCGGTACAATTATATCTCTTTCAAATGAAGCAAGGGAAGAAGGCTTGTACGAAGGGATGAAAGTTTCTATCGCAAAAAAGAAAAAACAAATGGTTCAATTTTTACCATACAATCGTGCCTTATATCAACGTGTAAATAAATATACATATGATACACTTTCTAATTTTACTCCCATTGTAGAGCCAAGCGGGATGAATGGTTTTTATATGGATATGAAAGGTATGGTTCGATCTCGAGATAGTATAAAAGACTTTGGATTGTCTGTTATTAAAAAAATAGAAAGCCGTATTAGTCTATTTTCAGCAATAGGAATTAGTGCGAATAAACTTGTTAGTAGAATAATTACTAATGTTGTTCATGAGAGTATCCACGAAGTCCACTTTGGATCAGAAAATCAATTTCTTGCTCCTTTAAGCTTTAATGTCCTGCCAACGGCTAGGCTCAAACCTGTATATAAGATACTACACTTTCTATTAATAGATAAAATTTTCCAACTACAAACTTTGACTAAATGTGCTGAAGATTTTCGAACATTGTTTGGCGTAAATGCTGTTCAGTTAGCAAACGAAGCAGTTGGGAGAGATACATCATTAGTCAGGCCGCCTATATTCAAGGATCATTTGCTAGAACAATTAGTTTTACCTAAAAATACAAACAATCAATATGTCCTTTTATCTGCTGTTCAAGATTTATCGGAAAAAGTAGCATTTCAATTGAGAAAGCGTGGACAAATAGCAAAAAGAATTAGGCTGGGGGTCCATTATGTTGATGGCTATAGTTCTAATACAATCGGGGGTGTTAATTATCCAGATGATATTTCGATTAGTAAAGAGTGTAAAAAGTTGTTTGCAAGGGCAAATAATAGGCGTGTTTCAATAAGAAGTATTTTATTAGACCTGAGCCAATTCAAGCCTTACACTGAACAGAAGAATTTATTTTTTGACTCTGAATCACGTGATATGGAAATATCTAGAGCAGTTGAAAAAATACGTCGTAAGTATGGCATAACAATTATAAAAAAAGCGAACGTATTACATGCATTGGGCTAGATTATAATATTTGTCATGTAATCCATGGCATTGTTTTTTTATGTTCATCAATTTAAATATTCATTCAGTGTATTCAAAAATGCAGAGTACGCTTACACTTAAAGACATAATCACGCTCAGTAAATCGCAACAGAGTATTGCTTTGACGGATGTTAATACGGTCAGAGGTTTTATAAATTTTGTTCAATTTTCTCAATCAAATAAAGTTGCACCGATTGCTGGTGTTAACCTCATAACAAGTATCGATGAGGTTGTCATCCTTGTTGAGAATGATATTGGATATGAAAACATGTGCCGAGCAATTACTAATTACTATGTAAACCCCATTTGTTCGGTTGTTGATATAATAAAAGAAAATTCAGAAGGGATATTTGTTCTAGCTTACCAATCATCCTTGATTGAACGCTTAAAAAATATAATACCGGAGGATCGTCTTTTTATTGAACTGAGGCCAGGTGTCGAAGAATCATTTGCGAGAAAGTTATCTAAAAAACATAAACTTGAAATAATTGCAACGGGCGATGTTTATTATGAAACACCTCTAGATCATCTTTCGCATAAAACATTAAGAGCGATTGATCTTAACAGTACTTTAAATAGTTTGAACGGCTGCGATTATAAAAGTAAGGAGCATTGGTTTAGGAAAGAAACAGATATGTTTGATCTTTTTCCAAATAGTCTCGATGCAATTAACAATAGTTATTATCTAGGCAAAAGATGTAAAAATAAATGGTCATTTATTAATACTGTTTTCCCTGGACTATCATTGAAAGATACTTTTCAAGCAAATAAAAAATTGAAAGAATATGCTTATCAAGGAGCTGCAATACGTTATGAAAAGATAACAAATGATTTGATTAATCGCATTGAGTCTGAATTAAGATTAATTACTCAAAAAGGTTTTGCTCCTTATTTTTTGATTGTGAAAGATATTGTTTCACAAACTAAATCAACTATTGGAAGAGGTTCTGCAGCAGCCTCGGTTGTTAGCTACTGTTTATTTATTACACAGGTTGACCCTGTGAAATATAACTTATCATTTGATCGTTTTATTCATCCAGAAAGAATTGATATGCCGGATATAGACATAGATTTCCCCTGGGATGAGCGAGATAGCATCATTGACTATGTTTTCAAGAAATATGGGAATGAGCGTACTGCAATGGTTTCAAATCAGGTTTTTTTAAAACCAAGGTCCACATTTCGCGAAGTTGGGAAAGTTCATGGTCTTTCAAATGAGCAAATTAAAAGTTTCACAAAACGAATAAAGTCGTTCAGTTATAATAAAAAAATAATAAAAAAAGTTAAGAATAATCCTGTTCTAGATATTGATGGTAACATGAAGAATATTCTGCGAATTAGCGAGCGCCTATTAGGTGTGTTCAGACATTCTTCTGTCCATCCAGGAGGTATTGTGATTGTTCCGGATGAAATATGTAAGTATGTCCCTGTTTTGAAAGCGCCAAAAGGAATACAAATTGTAGAGTGGGAAAAAGATCAAATCGAAGATTCAGGCTTACTCAAAATTGATCTCCTTGGTAATCGTAGTCTAGCAGTTGTACGGGATACAATAAAACGGATTAATCTTCAATCGAATACAAATAAAATACCATATATCAATTATCATGAGATACAGCCTTTAGAAGATTCCAAAACGAGGGAGACTATGAGAACGGGCAAGACAATGGGCGTTTTTTATATTGAAAGTCCTTCCGTTAGGCAGTTAATGGCAAAAGCCAGAGTTGTGGACTTTGAACATATTGTTATTTTCTCATCAATTATCCGCCCCGCAGCTAATCGTTTTACGAATTTAATGTTAGATAGAATACATGGACAAAAGTGGAGTTTAGTTCATCCGGATTTAATTTGTTTAAACGAGACATATGGTATTATGGTTTATGAGGAACAAGTATCTATGGTCGTTATGATAATGACTGGATTGGGCTATGCAGAAGCAAATAAGTTAAGAAAAGTAATCTCTCGTAATTCTGATGAGCATAAAATAAATAATTGGAAAAACACATTTTTTAAAAACGCATTCAAAAGAGGTTATAAGCCTGATACAGTTGATCAAACCTGGCAAATGATATCTTCGTTTAAAGGTTTTTCATTTTGCAAACCTCATTCCGCTTCTTATGCAATGCTTGCTTTTACTTGTGCATATCTTAAAACGCATTTTACTGCAGAATTCATTGCCTCAGTAATATCAAATCAAGGTGGTTATTACTCTTCATATGCCTACATGAGTGAGGCAAAACGTTTTGGAGTGGCGATACACACACCAGATATCAATGAGAGTAAATACGAATGGGTAGGAGAAGATAATCAGATTTTAATGGGTTTCATGAGTATCAATCGCTTAAAAAAAAATACAGTAAAAGTAATATTAGAAAATAGAAAGTCTGGAAATTTTTTATCTTTAGATGATTTTTTATTTAGAGTGAAAATTGATTTATCCGATGCCATGGCGTTGACAAATGCGCAATGTTTTAAAAAATTATGTCACGATAAAAGTCATAGGCAAATTGCATATATAGTTGCTGAGTTTCATCTTAACGGTAAAGATAACAAGGAGCCTTTGAACCGTGGTCCTCTTATAGAAGTGCTTACAAAGTATGAAATATATAGGTTAGAAATTAGTTCCTTTGGGTATCCTGTCAGTCTCCATCCCTTAGAACCATACCGTTCTTTTGTTAGTAAGCGAATTGGTCTTGCAAAAGATATACCAAAAAAGTTAGGTCAATATATCTATCTATTAGGTGTTTACGTTACGCGTAAAGAGACACAAACGAATCAAAATGAAGCAATGCAGTTTTTAACCTTAGAAGACGAAACAGATACGTATGAGTGTATTTTGTTTCCGAAAGTGTTTGCTGAGTTTGGTGATATTATTAATTGGGAAACACTATTTATTATTTATGGAAAAGTGGAAGCCTCTTTCGGAGTATATAATATTAATATTGATAAAATGGTTAGTTTAAGAGAATGGGTAAAAAAGACTAAGTCAGTTAGTTTTGCATGAGGGAGCAGTTGTCAATTCTAACTTCCTCTAAAAGATCATCATAACCGATACATCGCCCCTTAATAGATATCTTGTCTGTTAGCTTTAATATAGGGTCAATAGTTTGAGGCGGATTAAAAGAGCAAACGATATTGCCATCAAGAATAATCATATTAGAACTTATTTCTTTAATGGTTCCCTTAATTAATAAAATTTTATCTAGAAAGCTTGTATTAGCATTTGATACGTCAACCTGATACTTTTGAAAAAGTTCTGTGGATTGAATTGTGTAATCAAGGGGAGCTTTAACAAAATTTTTATGCGGCTTATTGAAGCTGAAGTAGACAATAGCAAAAATTACTATGGCAGAGAAAAGAGTAAATCCGATTAATATTTTTTTATTGTTCATTATTGACAATTATAGTCATTCTCATGTTTATTGCTTACGTTTATATGTAGACAAATTAAATAAATAAGTAGCAAACATATGAAAATAATAATTTATTTATGCCTTCTAATCGTAATGAGCTGCGAAACTAATATTGAATCCGATTATATAACATATGATTGTGCAGAAATGAAATTATTGTATGAAGAATCAGTTGCTCCAATATTAGCCAGTCAATGCACTGCCTGTCATTCAGCTTCTAATCAAAGTGGGAACCTTGCCTTAGACAGTTTTGATGCTGCAGTAGGTGGAATTATGAGTGGTAATGTAATTAGTAGAATAAATATGGAAGTATCAAACCCTCTTTTCATGCCGCTCGGATCGGCAAAACTATCGCAGCAGAGCATTGATGCTATACAAAATTTTGCAGAACAACTATGCCAGTAAAAAGAATTAATATGAATAAGGTTTTTTTTATAAGCTTTCTCTTATCATCCGTATTTGCAAAGGAGTTGTATCTAACGCGTTCTGGTAATATAGATTTTTTTTCTTCAACTCCTATTGAAGATATAAAAGCGATCAACAAGCAGGTCTCATGTGTGTTGGATAGAAATAATGGTCAGTTTGCATTTCAAGTTCCGATAAAAGCTTTCACATTTAAAAATGCTTTGATGCAGGAGCACTTTAATGAAAGCTATCTTGAATCAGACGTGTACCCGAAAGCGGTATTTAAAGGTAAAGTATTAGGCTGGAACAATATTGAACTATCAAAGGATTCATTAGAAGTTTTTATCGAAGGTGACTTAACTATGCATGGCGAAACAAATCAGATAAAGCAGTCTGGTGCAATGTGGCTATCTTCTGGCTCGATTAGAGGGGAATGTGTTTTTAATGTTAATTTAGTAGATTACAATGTAAAAGTGCCTAAAATCGTCAGAGAAAATATTGCTGAGATAATTAAAGTAAACGTCAGTGTAGAACTAAAAAAGAAATGA
This sequence comes from bacterium, assembly GCA_018645565.1. Classification (GTDB taxonomy): domain Bacteria; phylum Fidelibacterota; class Marinisomatia; order Marinisomatales; family UBA1611; genus TMED80. Next base: position 8,381 of record JABGWJ010000045.1, read on the forward strand.
AGTATATATTTTTAATTTTTTTTATTTGTCTTTCATACAGCCAAGATGACCTTTTAGATATTTTGAATGATGGAGACGTAAATGTTGAATATGTACAGTCAGCTTTTAAAGGGACTCGGGTGGCTAATGCGCAATCGTTAGAGATCCCTGCACCAAAGGTTTTACAATTTATGATACAACATCGTTTTGGATCGATCGAAAATGGATTCTATGACCTTTTTGGTACTGATTATGCAGCAATACGTTATGATTTTAGTTATGGATTCAATGATGTTCTTGCTTTAGGAGCAGGTAGAAGTAGCTTTGATAAAGTGTATGATATATTTCTTAAAACAAAATTAATAAGGCAATCTAAAGGTGTTAAAAATTTCCCTATTTCTGTCGTTCTATTTAATGATATCGGAATTAAGACGAACCGTAAATCTGAACAAACACCCGCGCTGAAAGAAAAATTTTCAAATCGGTTGCTCTACATAAATCAATTAATCATTGGCAGAAAATTTAATCGTAATCTTTCACTACAGGTTTTACCAACTGTCATACATAGAAACCTTGTCCTAACTCCTAATGAGAAACATCAACTAGCTTCACTTGGATTCGCAGGCAGGTATAAGATTACGAACCAGTTTTCAATCAATGCAGATTATTTTATTCCTTTAGATAATCGAGATAGTAATTATAAAAATAGTTTTGCTGTAGGTTTTGACTATGAAACTGGAGGTCATGTTTTTCAAGTAATGCTCTCCAATGCGCAAGGCCCATATGAATTTACTTTTATAGAAAAGGCTAATGGTGATCCTTCATCTGGAAAATTGTATTTAGGCTTCAATATATCTAGAGCCTTTTCTTTTAAGGGGAATGACTCAGAAACCTGGTAGTCTATAAAATGAAAGATTTATCTAATCTTAATTTTTTAGATAATCTATTGTAGCCTAATATTCTTCCTTTAATTACAACGGTGTTCCCTATAATGTTTTTGAAAAGAGTAGTATCTGAGTTTACCATTTTACAGAACGTTGTTTTATCAATAATCAAGGTATCATTTTTAAAGGTATCTACTTTGCCAGAAAATTCAATAAACTGAAAACGATAGTTGTCATTTGCAATACTAGGCTCCATTGCATATTCCCATTGAAGTTCTCCTTTGCTAAAAGTTTTTATTGGAATTTCATTCTCCCAATCAGGCCATATCTTTTCTTCGAATAATATAACCCATAGAGCTAAAAATATAATTGGAATTAAGGGTTTTACCATCTTCCAAGTATATTTGTATTGATCTATCATATCAAATACTCGCTCTTTAGGTCCATCGATTATTATAAAACGATTTTACGACAGTCATTTATTTTGATGTTTTTGATAAAACATAATTAACTAAATAATAAAAAAAGTAAAAATGAATTAGAGCTAAAATTGTTGCTACAATTAAATACCATGGCCATGAACCAAAAAAATCTAATATCGTTCCAACAGGGGGTTTCCCACAAATCCAAAAATAATTAGCTTTTAAAAACAAATTGATTGGAATTGTAATCGCAAAAAAAACAATGAGACTGAAAAAAGAAACATAAATGCTCTTTTTATTCGGCCTTATATCGTAAACAAAAGTAGCGTATATAATTGCGATTATCATTAATTGATGACTAAGCCAATATCTTATAAAATGATAATGCGGGAAGCCCTGAGTTATATCTGGGGTTATAACGGCATGTATAACGGTTAGTCCCCAAAAAAAAACTATTTCATAAGCGAATGGACTTCTATATACTAAAACAAAAAAAACCAATATGTTAGCAGCCCGGCACAAATGGAAGGGCAGATGTAGTTTTAGGCTGAATGTTCCTCCAGCAATTTCTAATAAAACCCAACTTAAGTATGAAAACAAAACCAAACTACCTATGATAATTCCAACATTATGTTGCTGTTTTTCACTTAACCTAGTTTTAGCAAAAAAGGGTATTGTAAAACAAAGTATTATGAAAAAAACAATAGATACGAAATGATCTACTCCCATGAATTCAAAGGGAATCGTTTCATCATACATGTAATGTTTTATCTTATTCGTCATTTTTTTAATTTAGTGTATTTCATATATAATTTGTATAAAGTTAAAAAAAAAGGGGAACATACGTTCCCCTTTTTTTACAGAAATGAACCTATTTGATTATTTAATCAATGTCATTTTTTTTGTTTGTTTGAAATGGATACCTGCATCAAGTTCATAAATGTAAAGACCACTTGGTAGATTCCTACCATTTATATCTTTTCCATTCCATGTCACTTTATATGTTCCTGGCTTTGCAGAACCATTAAATACTGTAGCCACTTTTTTCCCAAGCACACTATAGATATTGATAGATACCTCAGTGCTTTGAGGTAAGCTAAAAGAAAATGAAGTAACTGGATTAAATGGGTTTGGATAGTTATCACTTAATGCAAAGTGATTTGGAGTCAAACCGTCAGTTATTTCATCTAGTGATAGCATTGGAGTATTGTTATCATAATCCCAAGCATCATATTTGAATGGATTAATTGAGCCCCAATAGCTTGCAACAGTAGGAGCTGTCACATCAATATTTTCAATGTGATTTAATCCATATCCAGATTCATTATCACCACCATCAATA
>JABGWJ010000011.1 GCA_018645565.1 bacterium
ATGGCAGAAAAAAACTTGGAAACATTTGGTAAATATAAATTTAAAAAAATTGTTACCCAATGTCCGCACTGCTTTACAACGTTAAAAAATGATTACGCAGAACTCGGAGCTGATCTTGAAGTTGTACACCACTCCCAATATATAGGTCAGTTAGTCACTGAAGGAAAGATAAATCCAAAAGCATGGATGGATGAAGATGTTACGTATCATGATGCGTGCTATCTTGGCCGTCACAATGATGAATATGATGCCCCAAGAGACGTGATTCAATCAATCATGAAAGATGGTAAACTCAAAGAAATGGAAAAATCTAGAGAAGAGAGCTTTTGTTGTGGTGCTGGCGGAGGAAATATGTGGTATGAAATAAAAACTGGTGAAAGAATAAATCATAACCGGTTTAAACAAGCCGCTGATACTGGAGCGACTACAGTTGCAACCGCATGTAATTTTTGTAACATAATGATGGAAGATGGGATGAAGGTAACTGGCAATGATGAAAAGATGAAAGTAATGGATATAGCAGAGTTAGTATCAAAAAGTTTAGCGGGGTAGTGCCTTAAGTTCTATTTGAAGCGCTCTCAAAACCGTTCTCTTTTAACCAATCAGTCGCTTTTTCTTCATTTTTTTTATTAATTAAAAAAGTAATTTGATTGCCGCTTTTTATTTTCATTGTATTGTCAATGGGCTCAAGTGATTTCTTTTGTTTAAGTACCATCGGAAGCAAAAACCCTTTTATTGTTTCATCTGATAAATCAAAAATTTTGTCGAACCTGTATACATAAGATTTTTGGTATGTTAAACTTTGCTTTACAAGCGAAGACCAAAAATCCATATCTGCTGAATGCCCAAAAGGAATTTTGCCCCCAGCTTCAACAATCATTTTAGGTGTAATGCCTTCATGCGAATCTTTTATTCCGATTAGGATAGACATCTCTTTGCTCAAGTGCTTAGCTCGTTGAGAAAATATATAATTGACCTCTTCATTACCGCTTAAGGCGATAATTCCTTTTCTAGTGTCTGGCTCAGCACGTTGAAGCGTGCGATCATCTAACGCATTACCAAAAAAAACTTTCAGACCTTCATTTTCTGCTTTTAAGCACGCATTTGGATCTTCGTCAATACAGATTATATCATTTCCAGCTTTTTTTAGAATTCCTGATAATAACCTCGCAATTTCATGTGCGCCTAAGATGATCCATCCTGACTGACTTTTTCTTCTAAGGTTAAGCCTACCAGCCACAAATCCACCCGTTAATCCAGCAAGCAAAACAGTTACGATGATCAATAGAAACACCAGCGCCCTTAAAGGCGTTCCATCATAGCCATGTATTTCAAGTTCATATACAAAAAGAGAGGCGACAGCTGCTGCAACTATTCCTCGAGGAGCAATCCAAGATAATAAAAGTTTTTGATTTAAAGCGAGGCCACTTTTATCAGTTCCAATAAAAACGGATAAAGGTCTAATTAAAAAAATTAACATGGCAACTGTAATTAAGCCTGGTACTCCAAGCGCGATGATTTGTTCAATTCGAACATCAGCTGATAAAAGGATGAAAAGCATTCCTATCATTAAAACAGTAAGTTGTTCCTTAAACTCTAGAAGGTCTTGCTGAATGTATGTTTTGGAATTACCAATAGTCATTCCTGCAATAGTAACGGCTGCTATTCCACTTTCAGGACTAATTGTATTAGAAATCTGAAAAAGAGCTATGACCCAACTTAGAATGAATACATTTTCAAGTCCATCTGGTACGAGGTCTCTAAAACGAAACATAACTGTCAAAAGATAACCTCCGGAAATTCCTAAAACCGCTCCAACCCCGAGTCTTGAAATAATATGGAAAAGCCCTGTCACAAAAGATAAGCCTGAAGGACTTATTGCAATCTCCAGCGCAACTACGGCAATGATTGCTCCAATTGCATCTAATAAAATGCCCTCTGCTTCAAGAATAGTACTTACTCCATGGTGAACACGAATTCTTTTTAAAAGGGGTGTAATCACTGTAGGCCCAGTTACTACTATTAAGGTTCCAAATAAAATTGAAGTTCTAAAATCCCAACCAAGTACGACGATTGTAATAAAAGTACCTCCGATAAAAGTAACCAATGCTCCTTTGATAATTAAGCCTCGGATTGCTCTTCTTTCTCGCATAATACGGCTAATTCTGAGGTTCATTCCACCTTCAAAAAGAATGATTGCAACAGCAAATCCGACAAGAATATGTAAACCTGGACCTATAGATGCTGGGTCTATCCAATTAAGACCATCAGGTCCAAATAAAATCCCAGAAAGTAATAATAATACAATTCCAGGTAAATGAAGGTGTTTTGATCCCACTTGAGCTAACATGCCAAGGACCATTGAAAGACCTATTGTTAGTGCGGGATTATGCATTAATAATAATTATATACTGAATACAATTAGCTCTTGAGTCCAATTTCTAATAGCCGTTCTTTTAAGTATGTCTTTGCGGTATAGTCTTTGGATAGTTGGACATCATCTCTCGGATGTAAAAATAAAGGCATTGAATAACGACTACTATTACCTGCTTTTGAAGTAGGGTTTACTACTCGATGTGTAGTGGATGGGTAAAAACCGCTGGAAGCTTCTTTTAGCATATCTCCAACATTTACAATGATTGTTCCAGGATCAGTAGATATTTTATGCCAATTCCCATTTTTATCTTGAGCTTCGAGTCCTGGTTTTGTCCCTGCAACTAATAAGGTAATAAGGTTTATATCTTCATGGGCTGCTGCCCGCAAAGATTGAGCGTCTTCATGGCCATTAAAAGGTGGATAGTGAATAATCCTTAGTAAGTTTGTTTTACTACCTCTAATCATATCTTTGAGCGGCTCACTAAATTTAGAACGAATCTTAGTCGGAGTATTAAGCTCAACCCATTCTAAAAGAAGAGAAGTCATATCAACGAGACTTTCGTATAGCTCTTTTGTTGCAGGTGAAATAGAGCCTGGGACTCTTCCCCATAAATAAAAATGAAAAAATTCTTTATGATCTTTGGCACTATACCCTTTGGCATTTTCCGTGCCTAGCGGGAAGTACCCATCTTGTTTTAGAGAATCAAATAAGAAAGTATGTTTTAATTCTGATTCAAAAAAATCTTCCCATTCTTTGTAAACGGTTTTAATTAATTTTGGCAATATGGGATGATCGACAATAAGGCCAAATCCGGTGTCTTTTAGGGATTTCGTAAATGCAGCGGGAGCATTTTTATCATTATAATGGATTTTGGCTACCTGCATATAAAAAATTAAAGAACTAATCCATGGCTATCAATTCAATATTCGCTTCAGTTGAATACTTAATGATTCTTTCATCTCGGTAAAATTCATCATAGTAAATAGTTTTAATTCCCGAGTTCGCAATTAATTTGAAACAATTATAGCAAGGTGAAGCTGTCACAAATATTTCTGACTTATTGATACTAACACCATTTTTTGCGGCTTGTACAATTGCATTTGCTTCTGCATGAGTAGTTCTAACGCAGTGGCCATCAACCATCTCATGTCCGACCTCATCGCAATGTTTCAAACCCTTAATGCTGCCATTATATCCTGTTGATAAAATAGTTTTATCTCTAACGATCACAGCACCAACATTCTTACGCTCACATGTTGATCTAGTCGCTACTTCCTTAGCAATATTCATGAAATATCTTTTCCAACTAACTCGATCGGACATAATTATTTATCTCTGTTAAATATTTTCACAGCATGGCGTGGCTCGCCAAAATAGATTTTATCGGCTACTTGAGCAAGGTTGGCCACAATAATTAAATAAGCCCAAGTAGGAACAGGTACTCCTGCGCACCCCTTGATAATTACTTTTTTTTTATTAAAAAGATTAAAGTCCATTGAACCTATTTTTTCTCTAAAAGATTTTTCCCTGATAATGCCGTTATCTAAAAAGTCATCTAATAAAATTGTTTCCATTTTAAAAGTAGCTTATTGTTGATTTAATAGAATCTACTAATTTATCAATGTCTGAAAAATCATTATAGATATAAAAACTAGCTCGAGCAGTTGAGGTTTCATTAAGAGTCTCTAGAAGAGGTTGAGCGCAGTGGTGTCCAACTCGGATGCAAATATTATCTTCGTTTAAAAATTGAGCGAGGTCTTGAGGATGAATATTTTCAATATTAAAACTAATGACACTGCCTCTATTTTTAGGCGAACCATGAATATTTAAGTTAGGTATGGATTGAAGTTTTTCAACTGCATACGAGGTTAATTCTTTTTCATATTTATGAATATTCTCCATACCAATTTTGGAAAGAAACGTTACTGCAGCACCTAGCCCAATTGCTTGAACATAATTTGGTGTTCCTGCTTCAAATTTATACGGTACTTCGTTCCAAGTCGACTCCTCAAGCGTGACTTTTTCAATCATTTCTCCGCCGCTCAGAAAAGGGTCCAAGTCATTAAGTAATTCAAATTTACCCCAAAGAACACCAACGCCTGTGGGGCCTAACATTTTGTGACCAGAAAAAACTAAGAAATCGCACTCTAAATCTTGCACATTTACTGGCATGTGAGATACGCTTTGCGCGCCGTCAACAATGAATACTGCTCCTACCATTTTTGTTAGCTTAGCAATTTCTTTTATTGGGTTAATCGTTCCTAAAACATTTGACATGTGCGTAATAGAGACTATTTTTGTTTTTGCAGTAATAAGTTCACTGCTTTTAGATAAATCTATCTCTCCTGAACCTGTGAGAGGGAGGTATTTTAGTTTTATACCAGTTCTTTTAACTAACTGTTGCCAAGGAACAATATTTGCATGATGCTCCATATGACTAATTAATACTTCATCGTCCTCTTTTAATTGAGATCCAATAGAATAGGCTAAAAGGTTAATGGATGCGGTCGCACCGCTAGTAAAAATTATTTCCTTTGAAGAATTAGCATTAATGAATTTTGCTACTAATTCTCTAGATGATTCGTAAAGCTCTGTAGATTCTGAACCAAGATCATAAAGAGCTCTGTGAACGTTTGCATTTGAGTTTTCGTAAACATTTTTCATCGCATCTAAGACAGCCCTCGGCTTTTGTGATGTTGATGCGCTGTCTAGATAAGTGAGCTTCCTATTTTTAAATATTGGAAATTCAGATTTATTTACTATAAAAGACATTTGAGAATTAAAACATTCCAAGCTCGAGTTGAGCGGCCTCGGACATCATACCTTGATTCCACTGTGGCTCCCAAACCAGTTCAACCTTAACACTTTCGACATTATTTAGCGCACTAACTTTTCGATCAACTTCATCAGCAATTACAGGTCCCATTCCACAACCTGGTGCAGTTAAAGTCATCATGATGACAACATTTTTATCGCCGTTTTCAGCATTATTGATACTCAAATCATAAATCAATCCTAACTCAACAATATTTACTGGTATTTCTGGGTCATAGCAAGTTTTCAATTGGTCCCAAACTAGCTTTTCAGAAAAGTCTGAACCGGTGCTTGGATTATCTTCCTTCTCAACTTTCAATCCTAATGCGTCTGAGTTTTCTGCACTTATTTGAGCCATATTACCATTAATTATAACAGTATGGTTACCACCTAATGATTGCGTTATTTGAACTATGTTGCCCTCTACAAGCGTCACTTTATCGCCGGAGGGAACCATGTTTGCTTCTACATCTCTTAATAGTCTAATTCGTTGTTCAGTATTATTCATGTACTCATTTCATGTATTTTAGTTACGGCGCTAGCAAACCCATTCGTTCTTTGAATACTAATAAGGCCGGATAGTCCAACAGTTTTTAATATGGCTGCATGGTTTACAGCTTGGATTTCTTTTGACTCGTGCCCACTATATATCTTACACAGCAGAGCGAGAAGTCCTTTCACAATTAACGCATCTGAATCGCATTTAAAGAAATAGTTTTTATCTCTTTTTTCACAGATAACCCAGGCCTGAGATGTGCACCCAGATACTTTTGCTTCATCTGTCCTCTCAAGGTCAGTCATGCTTTCAGATTCTTTTGCAATATCCATTAATTGGGCTAATTTATCTTTGGGGTCATCAAAAATTGAAAAAAGTTCTTCAATTTCATTTAGCGTAGTATTGATTTTCATCACTGATTGTTATTTAAAAGCCAATTATCGAATTTTTCGAAAAGATAATCTTTTACATCTTCATTTTTTATGTCATTGATTAATTCAGAAACAAATCCTCTGATAAGTAATGAAGTTGCTTCTTTTTTATTAATTCCACGAGACTGCATATAAAATAAAGCTTCTTTATCTAACGCTCCTGTTGTGGAGCCATGTGCGCATTTAACATCATCAGCATAAATTTCTAGTTGTGGGTTTGAATTCATTAATGCTTGATCGGAAAGCAGTAAATTTTTATTTGACTGCTTTGAATCTGTTTTTTGGGAATCTTCTCTGACAATAGTCCTGCCATTAAATACACCTGATGCACTTCCATTAAGAACAGATTTAAAATTTTGTGAACTCACGCAATTCGGCATAATGTGGTCGCTAATAATATATGTTGCTGAGTGTTGTTTTTTATCCAGCAGAGCTAACCCTGATAAGTAGCAGGTTGCATTTTTACCTTTTAGATCTGTGTAAATATCTGATCGTTGTAGTGCGCCGCCATCGACTAGTTGAAAGTAATTATAGGTTGAGTCATCACTTTGAGTAACATGTAGGCCTGAAATATTCGCTGTCTGATCAGAGTTTGAATGAATTCGAACGTGATTTAATGATGCGTTTTTTTCAATTGAAGCAAACACAGAAGTGTTTTGAAAAAAAGAAGAAGTATTACTTACGTATTGCTCGATAATAGTAGCAGAACTTGAATGAGAAATATCGATATTAACCTGCGGGTTAATCATTAAATCATCATTTCCTGTACACAAAAAAAGAATGTGGATTGGTTTTTGTATAGATGCATTTGGTTCAGTAGTAATTGTTATAGTACTATCGGATAATGACGCATTTAAAAGTTCGAATGGAGTATCCTTTTTATTTTTTGGAGTCCAGTTTTCCCCATTTGAATTTGTTGAAACGGTTAACTCTTTCGGTAAATCTGAATTAATTGTTAAATAATGACCATTAATTATAATTACAGTAAATGTATTTGCAATCTTGTAATTAGAAACATCTATTGAACCACCGCTCGCATCACCTGGTTCAGTAATTCTAAAATTATTTTTATTTAAGAAGGAGAGGTCCGTATGTCTCCAGTTTTCCCATTTTCTTGTCGGCAATCCAGAATCTAAAAATTTGGAAAAAGTATCTTTCCTCGAAGGTTGCGAAACTGCAGAGTAGGATTGCTTAGAAATAAGATTATCAAACTCATTTTGGTAATCACTTAGATTCATGATTCTAGCCAGCTATAACCTTTTTCTTCTAATTCTAATGCAAGTTCTTTGCCACCAGATTTTATAATTTTACCGTCGATTAAAACATGGACAACATCTGGCTCAATGTATTTCAATAATCTTTGATAATGGGTTATTACCAAAAAGCTTCTATCTTTGTTTTTATAATTATTTATTCCTTTTGAAATAATTTTAAGTGCATCTATATCTAATCCAGAATCTGTTTCGTCCATTATGGCTAGCTCGGGCTCTAAGCATAACAATTGTAACATCTCATTTCTTTTTTTTTCGCCTCCAGAAAAGCCTTCATTAACTGCACGTTTAAGATATTTTGAATCCATCTCAACTTCTTTTAGTTTACTTTTAACAAATTTTAGAAAACTTGCGGCGTCATATTCTTTTTGTTTGTTGTACTTTCGTTTAGCGTTAACGGCTGCCCTCAAAAAATAAGTATTATTAACGCCGGGAATCACGGTAGGGTACTGGAATGACATAAAAATACCTGCCAACGCTCTTTCATTGGGTTCCATTTCAACTATGGATTCATTTTTATAAATGATATCCCCTTTAGTAACACTATAGTTTTCACGCCCAGTGATGGCATTAGATAACGTACTTTTTCCTGAGCCATTTAATCCCATGATTGCATGCATTTCACCTGGCTTAACGTTCAAATCAATGCCATTTAATATTTGTTTACCCTCTACTTCAACGTGCAAATTCTTTACTTCTAACATATTAAACCTTTATTTAGCCAACGCTGCCTTCTAAACTAACTTCCATTAATTTTGTTGCTTCCATAGCAAACTCCATTGGGAGTTCATTAAATACTTCTTTGCAAAAACCATTAACAATCATAGAAACCGCATCTTCAGTGTCTATGCCTCGTTGATTACAATAAAACAGTTGATCTTCCCCAATTTTTGAAGTTGATGCTTCATGCTCCATTGTAGCGGATTGGTTTCTTACATCGATGTAAGGGAACGTATGAGCACCACAACGATCACCAATTAAAATAGAATCGCATTGAGAAAAGTTTCGTGCATTATCTGCACTTTTCATAATTTTAACTTCACCTCTATATGTTTGCTGACCCTTGCCTGCTGAGATACCCTTAGAAATAATAGTACTCTTGGTATTTTTGCCAATGTGAATCATTTTTGTTCCAGTATCAGCTTGTTGGAGGTTATTTGTAAGAGCGACAGAGTAAAACTCACCTACAGAATTATCTCCTTTTAGAATACAGCTAGGATACTTCCATGTTACGGCTGATCCAGTTTCTACCTGAGTCCATGATATTCTAGAATTTTTTCCAGAACAAAGACCTCGTTTTGTAACAAAATTATAAATACCACCTTCGCCAGTTTCTGGGTTTCCAGGATACCAATTTTGTACGGTCGAATACTTTATAGTGGCATTATCGAGAGCCACAAGCTCTACCACTGCTGCGTGCAACTGATTTTCATCTCTCATTGGAGCCGTACATCCTTCTAGATAGCTTACAGAGCTGCCTTCCTCCGCAATGATAAGTGTTCTTTCAAATTGTCCAGTCTTTGCCTCATTTATTCTAAAATAGGTTGAAAGCTCCATAGGGCATTTGACGCCTTTTGGAATAAACACAAAAGAACCGTCAGTAAATACTGCAGAATTAAGACAGGCAAAATAATTATCAGTATGTGGAATAACACTGCCTAAATATTTTTTCACTATTTCTGGATAATCAACCGCTGCTTCTGAAAAACTACAGAATATCACACCATGACTCTTTAGCTCTTCTCGAAAAGTAGTTGCGATAGAAACACTGTCAAAAACGGCATCAACAGCGATTCCATTCATCATTTTTTGTTCATCTAATGGAATACCCAACTTGTTGTAAGTGTTTAAAAGTTCTGGATCTAGTTCGTCTAAACTTTTCAATTCATTTTTTTTTGGAGCAGAGAAGTAACTTATATCCTGATAATCAATATTTGCATATTTGACATTTTGCCAGTTAGGTTCTTTCATTTCTAGCCATTTTCGATAAGCCTTCAAGCGCCAAGCAAGCAACCAAGAAGGTTCTTTCTTTTTTTCTGATATAAAGTGAATTGTTTTTTCACTGATTCCGGGTGCGAGTGTATCTGACTCTATGTCGGTAACAAAGCCATATTTATAATCTTCTTTTACTCTTTGATCGATTACTGCATTTTTACTTTGATTCATATTCTAATCTCCATCAAATTAGTCTTTTATGCTGAAAAAGAGGTGCCACAGCCACAGGTTCTTTCAGCATTCGGGTTTTCAATTTTGAACCCACCATTGAGCATATCATCAGAATAATCAATTGTAATGTTTTTTAGATACAGCCAGCTTTTTAAATCACATATCACATTTAAGCCATTTTGGTTGAAAACTTTATCAAAGGTATCTTGTTCTTTATCAAAATCCATTTTATAGTTCATACCTGAACACCCACCGCTATCAACGGACATTCTTAAAAAATAATCACTTTTTCCTTCTGATGACATTACGGCTTTCAATCTTGTTACAGCTTTTTTTGAAACATAGATTTGAGCATCTTTAAAATCATTTTGCTCTTTTTCTATGGATACTTTTTGCTCTTTAATATTATTTATTCCCATGTCGTTTCAAGCTCCTCTTTTTTGACCTTCTGTATTTCATTATCAAAACCTAATTTTTCTCGTGCCTCCTGAGTCATCATCTCAGGTTCCCAAGGAGGATCAAATGTCACTTTAACAGTTACCTCATTAATTTCTGGCATTGAAGAAACTTTTGCTTTTATATCATCTGCCATACCTTGACCCATTGTACAGCCCGGAGTTGTCAAAGACATTACAACGTTAACGTCTGACACCTCATTTTCTTTTTGAATAATATCAATGTCGTAAATGAGACCGAGGTTCCATAAGTCAATTGGGATTTCTGGGTCATAACATTGTTTTAAAATATCAATTATCTTATTTTTTAAGTTCATTGTGCAATATCTGCTAGTGTTAGGTTATTAAAAAGGTTTCTTATAGAATCATTTATTTTGTTTATCGGAGTACGAATATTGCAACTATTCAAATGATCACAGCCATCTTGAAAGTAACAATCCATTATCGCAGTCGGGCCCTCTAAAATTTCAAAAAAATCATTTAAAGTTGTTTCCGCTATCTTTTTTGTTGCTTTATAACCGCCGGTTGGCCCTTTGTACGACTTAACAATATTTGAACTAGCAAGCTTTTGTAATGTCTTAGCTAAAATTTCTTTTGGAATGCCGTATGCAGCCGATATATCAGAAACAGAAACAAGAACATCCTGATTTTCTTGAAGATGTCTTATTGCAATTAATGCGTATTCTACTCTTTTTGTAATTTTCAACATTTTTGAACTGAAAGTATAGAATAAGTACGTAGATAAAACCAAACACTATATACGACAAATATAATCGTATATAAGACTAACTGTAGTGGTTTCTAGAATTTAACCGTGATGGGTTTGATTTTCCTAGGTTGAATTTCTCCAATTATTTTTGCTTTTTCACCGAAATGAGTTATAAATTTTTTTGCATCTTTTGGTGGTAATGAGATTAATAAACCTCCAGAAGTTTGAGCATCGCAAACCAGTAATTTTTGATTAAAAGAGAGTTTAGAACTAAAAGTAGTAAAATTTTCTGCATGGTCTAAATTTCGTTTTGACCCTCCTGGCATAATACCTTCATTAACTAAGTCTATTGCTCCATGTAAAAATTCGATTTCTTTAAAATATATATTAGCAGATACATTGCTTGCATTACAAACTTCAATTAGATGTCCAATAAGACCAAATCCAGTGATGTCTGTCACCGCATTCGGTTGAAAATTTTTAGCAATCTCTGAAGCTTTTTTATTTAGTTCTTTCATTGAATCTGAGGCCGCGTCGGTAATGGACTTCGATGCTTTCTCTTTCTTTATGGCAGTCGAA
>JABGWJ010000046.1 GCA_018645565.1 bacterium
ACTAAGGCTGAAATAATGAAGGCATTTAGTGATTATCAAGAAGGAGTATTAACAAAATAATATGAATGAAATTTATAGATACAGTTATTTAATCTTAGTTACTGCTTCGTTTTTAGTGCTGTTTAATTGTTCTGGTAAAAAGAAACTGGATGATAGCTATAAGAAACCTATTAATGCTCAATCTGAAAAATCTATAAGCTTAGCTTCTGGACAATATGAATTTGCCAAAATTTCTAGTGAAGTGCTCTGGGAATGTATGTGGCTAGGGGGAGCAAAGCACAATGGCAGTGTTCAACTTATTGAGGGAGCTTTAGATATTTCTAAGAGTGGTCAAATAAGTGGTGCTTTTGTTGTTAGTTTAGACTCTATTAAGTGTTTTGATTTAAAAAATGAAGGTACAAATCAAAAACTTATCAACCACCTTAAAAGTGATGATTTTTTTGATGTTGAAAACTATCCAGAAGCGACTATTCAATTATTAAAGGCTGAGCCTACAGGCGGTAATAATTTTAGATTTGAGGGTGACCTTATGATAAAGGGGAAAACTCACTCAATAGTATTTAATGGTCAAGTAACAGATCATAAAACTTATTATGCAGCTAGTTTAGATCTGGTTTTTGATAGATCAAAATATGATGTCAGGTACCGATCTGCTAGCCTATTTTCTGACCTCGGGGATAGAATAATCGCAGATGATGTCAAATTAAGCATAAATGTGAACCTCAACAGATTAGAAAGATAAAAGATGATGAATGCCAAAATTAAAATGATCATCAATATCGTGGGCTTTTATATTGGGTGGTGGGGTTGTATTCTTGGGTCTTCGAACGGGTATCCATACATAGGTCCGCTTTTAACACTTGTCTTTATAATCATTCATGGAAAATATTTTATTGGTAATGCAAAAGAATTACAATTAATTGTCATAGTGGGTTTAGTTGGTACTATTGTTGACAGCTGTCTTTTCTTTTCACAATCTTTTGTATATGCGGGAGCTTATTCAGAAAATCTATTTATTGCGCCTTTATGGATTACGGCAATGTGGGCAGGTTTTGCCGCCACGGTTAATCATTCAATGACTTTTTTTAAAGGTAAATGGATCTTTATGATTGTCGCTGGTGCAATATTTGGGCCAGCAGCCTACTACACAGGCGAAGGCTTTGGCGCTATAACATTTCAATTGTCTCCTCTGTTATCAACTTTAATTATTGGTGCTGTTTGGGCTGTTGCTATGCCATTGGTCTTTTTTATAAATGAGAAGCTAGGATTAGGCGGTTAATATTTTGAAAAAGTACACACTCACGCTGATTCTTTCTCTGTTAATTTATTCTAATTGTGAGGGTTTTATGAGCGATAATAAGAAATTTGGAGAGTTAGAGACAGTTGACTATGTTGATTTAAAAAGATTTATGGGAGATTGGTATGTAATTGCAAATATACCTACCTTCATTGAAAAAGGAGCTGTAAACGCTATTGAGTCGTACAGGCTTGACTCTAAAGGTAGAGTTCAAACTACGTTCACCTTCAGAAAAGACTCCTTAACTGGTCCTCAAAAAAAGTATAATCCAACTGGTTTCATTTACAATAAAGAAACAAACTCTGAATGGAGAATGCAGTTCCTATGGCCATTTAAATCACCTTTTTTGATTATTGACCTTGATGAAAAATACAACTACACTGTTATAGGTGTACCGAATAGAAAGTATGTTTGGATAATGGCGAGAGACCATGTTTTAGATGATAAGGTTTATAATAAAATAATTTCTAAACTTGAAAAAGTTGGTTATGACATTTCCCAAATTCAAAAAATTGAGCAGAATTGGGACTAATCTCTTCTGTGCCTAAAGTCTAGTCCATCTAATGAAATTAGCAATAATAGGTTCTGGTATCTCTGGATTGACAGCTGGTCATTTGTTAAATAGAAAACATGACATATCTATTTTTGAAGCAAATGATTACATCGGTGGACACACACATACTCATAATTTAAAGGTTAGAAATAGAGACTATTTAATTGACACTGGTTTTATTGTATATAATGAAAGAACATATCCTAGTTTTATAAAATTATTAGACCAGTTGGGTGTCGAGCGACAACTTTCTACGATGGGCTTTAGCGTGAAGTCTACTAGCGAAGATTATGAATATTCAGGTGAGTCAATAAATAGCCTGTTTGCGAAAAGATCAAATATTTTTCGATTAAGCTTTTTAAAGATGCTTTATGAAATGTATAAATTTGGTAAGGAAGCAGATTCAAGTGGTTTAGGCTTAAATGCTTCGACTACTCTAGGCGAATATTTAAAAGAAAAAAAGTATTCAAAAGAGTTTATTCATTATTTTATTACGCCAATGGGTGCGGCAATCTGGTCAACACCAGCAAACAAAGTGCTAGAGATGCCTGCATATTTTTTCATTAAATTTTTTTACAACCATGGCATGCTTGAAATATCTAATCGGCCTAATTGGTGGGTTATAAAAAATGGTTCTTCTCAGTATATAAGTAAAATCATTAAAGGTTTTGAAGAAAAAATTTATTTATCATCTCCAATCAAAAAGGTTATAAGAACAGGTGATGGCGTTGAATTATTTTTTGTTAAAAATGATAAAAAATTAAACTTTGATGCTGTTATTTTTGCCACCCATAGTGACCAAGCCCTTAGTCTGTTAGAGTCTCCATCTGATTTAGAAGAGGAAATACTTAAATCATTTCCTTATCAAAAAAATGAAGTTCTCTTGCATACAGATGCTACAGTTTTACCTAAGAGGAAATTAGCTTGGGCCAGTTGGAATTATCAGCTTGATGCTGATCCAGGTGCGCCAGTAGTTTTAACATATAATATGAATATTCTTCAATCAATTCAAAGTGACCAAACTTTTTGCGTGACTCTTAATGATCATGATTCAGTCGATCAAAGTAAAGTAATCAAGAAATTAAGCTATGATCACCCCTTGTTTACGGTGGACGCAATAGCAGCGCAAAAAAGGAAACATGAAATTAGCGGTATAAATAACACCTACTATTGCGGGGCATACTGGAGAAATGGTTTTCATGAAGACGGTGTAGTTAGTGCGTTGGATGTTTGTGAACAGTTCGGGGAAATATTGTGAATTTATCAACGGAACATTTTCTATATACGGGTATTGTTAAGCATCGTAGATATACCCCATTCAATAGAGAGTTTTCCTATCCTATTTTTATGCTTTATCTTGATATAAATGATTTAAATAATGTAATGAAAAAATCAATTTTGTGGAATGTTAATAAAGCAGCAATGGTGTCATTTAATAGGAATGATTACCATAATGCAAAGACAAAATCTCTTGACCGAGCTGTCCGAGATACAGTTCAAAAAAAAGTTGGAGATAGACCTACCGGTAAAATCAGAATGCTGGCCCACCTCCGATATTTTGGTTATTGTTTTAATCCTGTAACTTTTTATTATTGCTTCAATCGCGAAGATAATAAGGTTGATTTTATTTTAGCGGAGGTAACAAATACACCTTGGGGGGAGAGGCACTCATACGTCTTAAGCGCTTCAAAAGATTCAAAGGGAAAAATTAAATCAACAATGAAGAAGGAACTTCATGTATCGCCTTTTTGGGACATGGATCATCTGTATGAATGGAGTTTTAGCAGTCCGACAGAAAAGCTAGGTGTTTATATGAAAAATTTTAAAGAAGGGGAAAAAGTTTTTGATGCTACGCTTAATTTGAAGAGACTTATTTTAAGTAAGAAGAGTTTATTATTTACGATTTTTAAATTTCCATTTATGACTGTAAAAGTTGTCTTTTGGATACATCTTCAAGCTTTTTTTTTGTGGCTTCGCGGCGCAACTTTCTTTATCCATCCAAGTAAAACTAACAACTAATTTATAGAGAGATTTTAAATGGGAAAAAAATTTTCAATTGAACAAGCTGCGTCTAGCACAACAATAAAAAGTAAGCCGAGTATTTTGGCGAAAATTTTTAAAAATTTAATATTATCACAATTTAGAAAAATTAATCATGGTTGCATTATTTTAAATGAAGGGAATAAAAAAATTATATTTGGTGACCAGGGGTCATCTTTAAAAGCAGAGGTAAATATATATTCAGATGAATTTTACATTTTAGCTGGTAGCGGCGGTGACCTTGGAATTGCAGAGGCTTATGCTGCGGGTTACTGGGATGCAGATGATATGGTAAAACTAATTCAAATTGTAATTAAAAATCAGGAAGTACAAAAAAGCTTAGAGGGGGGCTTAGCAAAATTAATTAGTCCAATTAATAGGTATATCCACAGGTCTCGTAGAAATACAGTTTCAGGTAGTAAAGAAAATATTGTAGCGCATTATGATTTAAGCAACGAGTTTTTTCAGACATGGTTAGACAAAAGTATGACTTACTCATGTGCGATTTTTGAACCAGAAGATTTATCCTTATTTGATGCTTCAAGAGAAAAGTTGGATCGTATTTGCCGCAAATTAAACATACAACCTGAAGATCATGTTGTGGAAATAGGAACCGGTTGGGGTAGCTTTGCTGTACACGCTGCGAAAGAATATGGTTGTAGAGTCACAACAACTACGATTTCTAATGAGCAGCACGCTTATGTTTCTAATTTAATTGAAAAACAAGGGCTGAAAGATAAGATAACGTTGCTAAAAAATGATTATAGAGAGCTTAAAGGACAATACGATAAACTTGTTTCTATTGAAATGATTGAGGCCGTTGGTTATAATTTTATTCAGCAATTTTTTCAAACATGTTCAGATTTGCTTAAACCCAATGGTTTGATGGCAATACAAGGGATTACTTATCATGAGCAGGGATTTGATAATCATCTAAATTCTGTTGATTTTATCAAAAAATATATTTTCCCTGGTTCAAATCTCATTTCAGTTAATCATGTTCTTTCAGTTATTAAAAATTTTACTGACCTTTCTTTAGTGCATTTAGAGGATATAACAAAATATTATGCTGAGACCTTAAAATTATGGCGGGAAAAATATAAAGAGGATATGAGTAAAATAAAAAAAATGGGATATAGTGATGAGTTTTTGAGAATGTGGGATTACTATTTTATTTATTGTGAGGCTGGGTTTAGGGAAAGATTTATTGGTGATGTTCAGCTTGTTATGGCGAAGCCAAAAAACAAAAATATTCAAATAAACTATTAAGAAAAACTATGATAAAAAATTTAATTGATTTAGCAGAGCAAGGCATTTTACCAGACTTTTTAATTCGTAGCGGAATTAGAAGAATGCAAAAAGAAAGAATTTTATGGTCGAAGTCTAAGACTGTTTCTGAGGTTGAAAAGCATCATCAGAATTGGGTTGATGAAATGAAAAAAAGCTCAATTGCTTATGTTCCTGAGAAAGCAAATGCGCAGCATTATGAAGTACCTCCAGCTTTTTTTGAAAATGCTCTAGGTACCCATCTTAAGTACAGTTCTGGTTATTGGCCAGAGGGTATTAGTACGCTTGATGATTCTGAGTTAGCGATGTTAGAGTTAAGCGCTGAACGCGCAGAAATTTCAAATGGGGATCAAATTCTTGAATTGGGTTGCGGCTGGGGTTCTTTGACTATGTATATGGCAAAAAAATATCCTGACAGCTCAATTACGGCTGTGAGCAATTCTAAAGATCAAAGAAAATTTATAGAGATGAAGTGTAAAGAGAGATCTATAAATAATGTAAAAGTAATTACAAAAGACATGAATGACTTCACAATCGAAGAAAAATTTAATAGAATTGTTTCAATCGAAATGTTTGAGCACATGAGAAATTATGAGCAATTACTTGATAAGGTTGCTAGTTGGTTAAAACCAGGTGGAAAATTATTCATTCATATTTTTACTCATAAAACATTAGTGTATCCTTTCACTGAAGACGGTGATGGTGATTGGATGGGGAGAAATTTTTTCAGTGGGGGCATTATGCCATCGCATCAGCTTCTTTTATATTTTCAAAATAAATTAAATATTGAAGAGAGCTGGCGTTTTAATGGTTCACATTATGAGCAGACATCACTTGCATGGCTTAAAAAAATGGATAGGAATAAAAAAGAAATTATGAGCATTTTTGAAAATACTTATGGAGCAGGAGATGCTAAAATATGGTTTCAAAGATGGAGGATTTTCTTTATGGCTTGCGAAGTCTTGTTTGGTTATGATGGTGGCAGAGAATGGGGCGTTTCACATTACAGGTTTGTAAAATCTGGCAAATAGCTTGTATAATTAATCATGACTATTATAATATTATTTATTCTACATTGGTATTCCTCGCTGTTCTTTCAAACAGTGTTCTTACACCGTTACGCATCACATCAAATGTTTACTATGTCAAAAACATGGGAGCGAATATTTTTTTTCTGTACGTTTTTAACGCAAGGGGCCTCTTTTCTAAATCCTCGGGCATATGCAATACTTCATAGACTCCATCATAAATATAGTGACACAAAAAAAGATCCACATTCCCCTATATTTTCAAAAAATATTATAAAATTAAATCTTAATACCGTAAAGCACTATGAGTCCGTAAGGCTCAATAAAAAAGACTATTCAAAATATGACACTGATGTTCCGAGATGGCCATCTTTAGAAAAAATATCTGACCACTGGATGACAAGATTGTCTTTTGTGATTGGTTATAGTCTAATCTACTTAAAGTTTACTACGGCAAATTGGCAGTATGCTCTATTGCCTATCCATTTTGTGATGGGGCCTCTTCATGGTTCTATTGTTAATTGGTGCGGGCATCGATACGGCTACACTAATGATAAAAAAACAAGAGATAATTCAAAAAATACATTGCCTGTTGACTTGTTAATGATGGGTGAGCTTTTTCAAAATAATCATCACAGTAATCCATCTAATATGAAATTTTCGCGACGATGGTTTGAGTTAGACCCCGGATACATTGCCGCGAAAATACTTTCAAAAATAAATATCCTCAGAATAAAAAACGCTTAAAACGCTCAAAAATACTTGACATTTACCATTTAGGCTTAATAATATATGCCATGGCAAATAATTAAAATAGTATTGAAAATAATATAATTGTAAAAAAGCATGGTGATCATGTTAAGATTAGCATGGGTTCTACGTATTGTATCATATCATGTTCTATACACAAGCTATCTGAATTTGTCAAAGTTGTAGATAGTATGTGCTCAGACGGTTGGGTTGCTACATCTGGTATTACATCAGATGATGGTATGGTTTTTCAATCAATGTCAAGAATGTCATTTAATAATAACCAATCAAACAGTAATTAAGGAGTTTCGTTATGACAATATTACAAGCTGTCGCTGCTGGTTTAGAAAACACAGAAAAGCGTAAAGAGCCGAAGAAAAAAGCAGATAGGTATTTTTTAGACGGTAAAGTTGCCGATAGAGAATTAAAAGCCTGCAACCTATGTAAGATCGTATGGCAAAAGCACGTTTTCAATGGAAAAACAACAATCAAGTATTATGATGAGGTTCCAAGATATGGAAAATCTCAGCAAATATGCCCAAGTTGTAGTCAATAATTGAATATTTTAATTGTAAATGGTTCTGGTGCTATTGGATCTTCAATTGTTAAAGGTTTGAATAATGAGTCTGTAAATCTAATTATCACTTCAAGCACTGGCGAAGATGTGCATGGTAACAAAACAGTTCAGTGGAAATATTCAGGCAGTGATTCTGTTGAATCACTCTTCGAATCCATCAAAAACGAGCATAATCAACTTGATTCAGTTGTAAACTGTCTAGGATCAATTTTCCTGAAGCCAGCTCATTTAACGAGTGAACAAGATTTTGATGATGTTTTGGATATAAATTTGAAGTCTTCCTTTCTTATTATGAAAAACTCAGTACCAATGATGAGGAAAAATGGTG
>JABGWJ010000047.1 GCA_018645565.1 bacterium
ATTGTCAAGAAATAGAAACCTATTCTCAACCAATAGGCTTTATAATGCTAGTACAAAAAGAGGGCATAGCGTTGATATTATTGATTATGTAAGGTGCTATATCAATATTGGCGAGAATCAAACATCAATCTATTATAATGGCCAAAAATTGGGTGCATATGATGCCGTGATACCTAGAATAGGTGCATCACAAACGTCATATGGAACGGCAATCGTTAGACAGTTCGAAATGCTAGGTAACTATTGTGTAAATAAATCTGATGCTATAATAGCATCTAGGGATAAGCTTCGTTCATTTCAAATATTAGCTAAATATGGTATCGATATGCCTATAACTGGATATGCTAGTCATACAATGGACATTCATGATGTGATTGAAAAAGTAGGCAGGACTCCATTAATTATGAAATTGCTACAAGGCACTCAAGGTAATGGTATGGTCCTTGCCGAAACAATGAAAGCAGCAGAATCGGTTATGAATGCATTTAAACAGGTCGATGCAGATATATTGGTTCAAGAGTTTATTAAAGAGTCTAGTGGTATTGATATTAGAGTTATTGTGGTTGGAAATAGGGTTGTTTCAGCGATGCAAAGGGTTGCTCCTCATGGGGAATTTCGTTCAAATGTTCATCGAGGAGCTGCAACGAAACATATTGATCTCACATTAGAAGAAGAAGCAATAGCTATTAAATCAACAAAAGTATTAGGGTTAAGTATTGCTGGTGTTGATATGATGAGATCAAAACGTGGTCCATTAGTCTTAGAGGTTAATTCATCTCCAGGACTTCAGGGTATAGAACTACTTACTGGCGCTGATGTAGCAGGAGAGATTATTAATTTTATTGAAAAAGATTGTAATCGTTAAAAGGTGATGTTTTGACTAAAAGAAAATTTGCATTTGTAGTACACCCTCTTTCCTCAGAGTATATTAGAAACGTTGTTCATTTACCTAATATGTTTGCAAAAAGATGGGTTATGCGATTCTTAGAAAAAACAATGGCTTATTCTCCACCTTTAATTTATTCAAAAATTGAAGGTATTCAATCAATCGTTGGTCCTGAGGCAGAAGGTTGGTTGATTTCAGTTGGTGGTACACCTAGAGAAATGATGTCTAGAGACCCAGCTTTTACATATAAAAAATTAATAAAAGCCGCTTATCTCGCAAAAAAATTAGGTGCTGAAATAATGGGTCTTGGCGCATTTACAAAAGTTGTTGGTGATGCAGGTATAACGGTAGCTAAAAATTCACCTATTCCAATAACCACAGGTAATAGTTATAGTGCATCAGCAGCCTTATGGGCAGCAGCAGATGCTTTAAAAAAACTAGCTTTAATCGAACCGTCAGTAAACAACGAAAAATTAAAGTCGAAAAGCATGATCATTGGAGCAACGGGTGCTATTGGTTCAGTTTCTTCAAAATTACTGTCTATGATATTTGAAGAAATTATACTTTGCGGAAGAAAAAAGGACAAGCTTGAAATTTTAAAAAAAGATATCCTAAATATTTCTCCTAATACAAAGGTTATAATAACAACTAATGCGGATGAATATGTTTCAATAGCTGATATGATAGTTACCGCTACATCCGGAGCTGGTAAGAAAATTTTTGATATAATGAAAGTCAAACCTGGATGCGTTATAACTGATGTAGCAAGACCATTAGATTTAAAACCAGAGGATGTTAATAAAAGACCTGATGTTATGTATATTGAATCTGGCGAAATTGAAATACCTGTTAAAGATAAATTAAAGATGAGAAACATTAATTTACCACAAAATGTTGTTTTTGCATGTATGGCTGAAACAATTGTTCTTGCTCTTGAAGGTCGCTTTGAGAAATATACAATTGGGCGTGATATAGAATGGGAAAAAGTAAAAGAAATTTATAAGCTTGGACTTAAACATGGAATGAAGCTAGCTGCAATTTCAGGTGTTAATGGTGCATATACGGAGAAAGATATTAAAAAAATTAGAACTTTAGCTCTAGCTGCAAAAGGAGTAAGGTAAAATTGAACCCGATACCACGATTTCATTTAGCTTTTCCTGTGAAAGACCTCGATTCAACAAGGTCTTTTTATGTTGGTTTACTTGAATGCAATACTGGTAGAGAGTCAGAGAATTGGATCGATTTTGATTTATATGGACATCAAATTGTTGCTCATCTTTCACCAAATGATTGTCAAGAATTAGATACAAATATCGTAGATGAAGATAATATCCCATCTAGGCATTTTGGTGTAATTTTAAAATGGAAACAATGGAAAAAGTTGTATACTAAATTAGAAAATTTAAAGTTTGAATTTTTATTAAAGCCAAAAATAAGATTTAAGAATGAATTCGGAGAACAGGGAACTTTTTTTATAAGTGATCCTAGTGGTAACGCCTTAGAGTTTAAATCATTTAAAAATGAATCAATGATATTCAAAAAATGATGAGAATCCCACTCTTTTATTATAAATATAGTTTAATGTTTTTAATGTTTATTTTATCTTGTTCAAGCTTTGAACAGAAAAATCTAATAATACCAAAACTTTTTTCTGATGGAGTTGTTATCCAAAGAGATACTTTAGTAAATATTTGGGGTCAATATTTACCTAATCAAAAAATAGACATTTCCTGTTCTTGGGGTTTTGATACATTAACTTTTTCAGATTCTTCAGGTTATTGGATTACAAAGATCAGGACAATAAATAATTCCGATGATCAATCAATTACCGTTTTTAGTAGTGAAGAGTCCATTAAAATTAGAAATGTTTTAATGGGGGAAGTATGGTTAGCAGCCGGTCAGTCAAATATGGAAATGACGTTTGATTATTGCTGTAATTCAACTGATAGTTCATCTTATGAAATAAAGAAGGCTAATTTCCCTAAAATAAGGATGTATAACGTAAAAAAAGCATTAAGCAATCGTCCTCTTAATAATACGGATGGTAAGTGGGTAAGTGCTGTAGGCAAAGATATAATAGATTTTAGCGCTGCAGCGTATTTTTTTGCTAAAAGACTTCATCTTGAACTAGATGTTCCAATTGGAATAATTCATGCAAGCTGGGGATCAAGTAATATCCAATCATGGACAAGTAAGAATGTTTTGGTCGGTTTAGATGGCTTCGCAGAAAAATTTAAGACTCTTCAAAAGGACTCTTTGAAAATAAAAAAAACAAAAGATTGGTATTCTCAACTTGATAATAAACACTCTGGATCAGGAGCTTGGGATTTATTTTTGTCATCAGATATCCTTCCTCGAAAAATTGGTTATTTTGACTTTTTTGTACCAGGTTGGAAAGAGTTGGATATTATAGGTAAAGATGAGATAAATAATCTTAAAAATGATTTTAATGATTGGAGAGAGTTAGATGAAATAAATATAATTAAACCGATATTAAATAACTCCAATTTCTCTGGTGCTGTTGTATTTATAAATGAATTTAATGTTGATTCTAGTAAATCTTTTTCTTACAGTGTCACTATCGGGCCCGATGCCGGTGCGCCTTTTACTTTGTGGGAATATGATATCTATATAAATGGTGAAAAAGTAGGTTCGTCTTTATTAGATCTAAAGGAATACACTTATCAGTTTAATAAAAAAGATCGATCATATGATATTGATAAAAATCTTCTTAAAATCGGAAAAAATACTATTCTTATTAGAGTATTAGGATACGCCAGTTTAGGGCAGGTGAAAATTAATAAAATTGATAAAATTGATGTCGCTTTTTTAAAAAATTGGCAAGTAAAATTGTTAGCTGAAGAAACATTGCAAATAGATAATTTTAAATATCCTTACACATCTTTTTATAATTACAGCAATAAAGATATCAACTTTTCAGATATACCGGAAAAGTTTTTTCTTACACATAACACACCAAGTACAATATATAATGGAATGATGCACCCGATATTAGATTATACTATAAAAGGCTTTATCTGGTACCAAGGTGAGAGTAATGTAGGAGAAGGTGGAATTGCGCACAGTCAATATAAAAAAATCTTCCCATTGATGATAAGTGATTTAAGAAAATCTTATGGGGAAAGGATGCCTTTTTACTATGTTCAGTTGGCTAATTATTTTAATTATGGCGGAATGCTACCTTATTTTCGTCAAATTCAGAGCGAATTCTTAAATTTAAAGAACACTGGCATGGTAGTTACGTTAGATATTGGAGAAAACTATGATTTTCATCCATCTAATAAACATGACGTTGGAAATAGATTTGCACTATTAGCATTAAATAGGTCTTATGGGAAAAATTTAATTGATTCAGGCCCTATTTTAAAAGTTGTTGAAAAAGAGGGTAAATATTTAAATCTGTTTTTTACTAATACTGGCTCTGGTATAATGAAAATTGAAAATGATATAACTTGGTTTGAAGTGGCAGGAAATGATAAAAATTATTTTAATGCAGATGTTGATGTATATAAAGACTTTATTCAACTATTTTCAGATAAAGTAATTAATCCAAAATACGTTAGATATGCTTGGAGTGATACCGCTAGCGCGACTTTATTTAATAGTCAGGGGCTACCCGGGACTCCATTTTCTTCTGAATATTTAAAATTAAGCAATAAATAATCAGGTTTTTATTTTATATGTCTTTATTTCAAATGGTTTTAGCTTAAGAAAATATTTTTCCTTAATTCTCTTAGGTTTATTAATATTCTTTTGTTCAAGAAGATTTGTTTCTGTTATTTCTCCATCTAAATAAATATTGCCTTCTGAATTTCTACCAAGTGTTTCAACAGTTCTAATAATAATTTCATTTTTATATTCACTCTTTTTAAAAGCGGTAATCTCAATACCTTTGCCTTTATATGTTATAGTGCTAGATGTAGATAAGTTCTTGTAGCCTTCAAAAATAATAGGAGAATGATTTAATAAAGTGGATTCTTCGATCACATTTGACCTAATCAAATCTTTGTTATGTGGATAAAAACTATAAACGAATTCATGGTATCCGATATCTGCATCTGCATCTGGGTTGTTAGGAGAGCGCAGTAAATTAAGGTCTATTGTGTTATCAAAAATAGAATAACCATATTTACAATCGTTCATTAACGCTACACCGTAGTCATTGTTAGATAAATCAGCATATTTATGTCCAACCACTTCAAATTTTGCTTTATCCCAGCTCGTGTTCTTATGAGTGTTCCTTTTCACATGACCATATTGAATGTCAAAAGTAGCTTGTTCATTAGTAATGGTGGTAGGGAAGTGAACTCTAAGCATTTTATGTTTTTCTTTCCAATCTACTGATGTATTAAAATCTAATCGTTTAGAATGATTTGATAGAGAAATATGCTGCTTAATTGTAGAATTACCGATAGTATATGATATATTTAAAGAGCTATTTACAACGCCTGCTCTAACCTTTTCAATTCTTTCTACTTTTGAGGTCTCTAAAAGAGAATCTTTATAATAGAAGTCAATATCCCATGCATCCCAATTTAGTGGTCTATCCTCGTAGAGAGACAATACATTACCATTTGATCCAAGAAAGTTTAATTTTAGCTCTTTATCATAAGCAGATTTTAACGTACCATCTTTATGAAATTCATATTTAACATAATTATTTTCAAGAACTAAGCTAGAATGATTAACTGTTTTACTTTTTTCTTTTTGGCCTTTAGAAAAAGTTTTGAATGAAAATGGTTCTAAATCTACAAAGCAGACTAAATCCTTATTTACTTGTTGAGTAGCAAGGCTAATCTTATCATCCGATATAATTTGATAGCCTTTATATTTATGAGGAATTTTTACTACCCCTTTGAAATGGTAAGATAGGGAGTTTACAAGAGTAAATGAATTTTTATCTTTCTTAAATAAAATAGAGGCTGATTTATTTAAAAGCTTATCACATGTTTTATGAATACCCTCATATTCCTTATGTGTATTTTTATAAACTAAATTTATGCTTGACCCAGGAATGATATCATGAAACTGATTAATCATTAATTTTTTCCAGGCTTCATCAAGATCGTTTTGAGGGTAATTTTTTAAGTCGCAATTAGACCACAGAAACTCAACAGCTTTGAGTTTGTTTTCTAATTTTCTATTTTGTTTTTTAACTAGACCGTGAGTAGTCAAAGTTCCTCTATGTAATTCAAGATAAAGCTCTCCAACCCATGTTTCTAATTGGTTTTTTTTTCTATTTAATCTTCTAAAAAAATTCTTTGCATGATCAAATGAAACTTTTGGTGCACCTTCAAGATTTTTCAATCTTTTTCCTAATTCAATATTCTCAGGTTTAGGACCACCACCACCATCACCAACCCCAAAAAGAGACATAAATTCATTTAA
Source organism: bacterium (assembly GCA_018645565.1). Lineage (GTDB taxonomy): Bacteria > Fidelibacterota > Marinisomatia > Marinisomatales > UBA1611 > TMED80. Next base: position 6,296 of record JABGWJ010000047.1, read on the forward strand.
TTTATCTTTTTCTTTAAATGTTTTTTGAGCAGGCATTAAAAACTTTGTGTCTAATTCACTATTATATGTGTTCTCAGGAGGGAAGTGTGTTAAAATTTCTGTTCCATCAATTCCACGCCAGTTAAACGTCTGATGTGGAAAGTCATTAAATTGATTCCAAGAGATTTTTTGGGTTAAAAAATAGTCTATCTCAGCTTGTTTCAAAATTTGAGGAAGAGCTGCAGAGTATCCGAAAACATCTGGAAGCCATAAATTATCTACATTCACGCCAAATTCTTTTTTAAAGAAAATCTTTCCATAAAGTAATTGACGTACCATAGATTCTCCGCTGATAAGATTGCAATCTGCTTCTACCCACATACCGCCTTGAAGTTCCCATTGACCTTTTTTCACAGCAGCTTTAATTCTTTTAAATATGGAGGGGTAAAAGTCTTTCATGAACTGATAGTGTTGTGGCATAGAAGCTCCAAATACATAATCTGGGTATCTTTCTATTAAATCTAATTGAGTTGTAAAAGTTCGTGCACATTTTCTAATCGTCTCTTTTACCGGCCAGAGCCAACCTGTATCAATATGTGCATGTCCAACAGCAGCCACTTTTAATTCTGAGGATGAGGCGCGTTTATTTAGTTCAGTTGATAATATATTTCTTGAGGAATTAGCATCTTTCTTATCATCTTTAAAAGCGATTACTGCTTGGTTAAGTGAATTAATTATCCTTAAGCGCTGTGTAGAGTCTTTTTCTAGCTTTTCTATCAATCCAAGAAGAATTCTTACATCGAGGTATAGATGCCATATATCTTCACGAAATATTCCTATATCTATCGTTTCTACTTTGGCATCAAATGTTCCATGCCTTTTTGGATTATCCTGTTCTGGATCTACATCAACAAAAATTCCAAATAATGAATTTGCTGCAGTCTCAACCCAAATTTCGACTTCATTATTTTTGATACATGTTTTAGGTATCAGTACTCTAGTTCTAACAAAATTATGATCCCAAATAGAAGCGTTTGTAATACCCTGAATTTCTTTTCCTTTAGGGTCATAAACTAGCCCTTCTCCAGAAAAGTCTAAATCAGCTATAATCTTTTTTCCACGCCATTCTTTTTTAATACTTCCATTGAGGCAAAACCAGGCACTATCCCATTCTTTACCCCAACTTTTACCTTTGCTAATTGGTTTGTACTTTAATTTGTTTTTTTCGGAAAAAGGCACAGCATTTTTTGACCATGCATATTTTGATGTTAGTGCAGTTCTATCTTCAATGAAGTAATCTTTTAGTCTATTATTCCATTGTTCAATTCTTGATACAATTATAGCAGTTTCTTTTTTATTCAAAATTGATTATTTCCTTAAACTTGGTTGAACTCTAAAAATTAATAATTAATCACAAGAAAATTAAACAGGCGAGCCTTCCATTTGTTGTTCCAATTTTCTGGCAATAGATAAAAATTGATTAACATTCATCTCTTTTAAATTAACCACACCATGAACCGCTCTTAAATGCGGATTTTTGTTTTGATACCAATAATCTCTACCAAGTAAAAGTTGAAGGTCTTTATGCTGTTTTACCCAAATATTTTGAGATAAGTCACAAAATGGACCATCAAACTCGTAACTAGGAAAAGAGGCCTCCTTTTGGCTTAAATAGCAATTATTAAACGTAGACCTCATAATAGCCATTGAATTTAAAGTAACAGGCACAATTATATCGGCTTCATCAACATCAAACCTGTACCAGACATTGCGATATCCCCATATTCTTAATTCTGATAAGTCTTCTGAATCATTCCAAATTCGTACAGCTTCTGCAATGGTTTGTAAAACTTTATAATGAGTATCGGGGCCACTACCTTCAGGGTCAAAAGCAACAGATATAACAGTTGGTTTAATTGTTTTAAGCTGTTCTAAAACAGGTAGTACATCTCTATTTATTTGAGGGTTTTCCGTGAAAATATCACCCTGATAGAAACCTAACCTTAGATGATGAACGTCTTGAACGCGAACGCCGTAATTAGCCCAAACTAGTTCTTCCTCATATTCACGGATCATACCTTTAAGGTTTTGAACTTCTTTTGAATTTTTTTCACCATCATAATAGTTATGAATTTCTTCAATTACTTTTTTGATAGTACTGTTTAATTCAGAATTATTCTTTACCTTATATATTTCTATTAATGCTCTAATAAGTCGATGTGACATTCCTCTTTTTTGTTGAGATGAGTTATTGCTGGCAATAGCATCTAAGTAATGAAATACATCCTTATCCCATTTCTTTTTGTAACCGCTCTCAAAAAAATCATCGTATCGTGTCATTTGAATTTTATCATCAGCTAAAAAATATTTTGTATCTTGAAGTAAATTTTGAATAAAATTATTTGTAACAGATGTAAAACCAGAAGTCATATTTACAAAATGATGATGATTACTAGGTTCGCGGATAAGCTGAATTACATAAGGCATTAAGCCAAGCATAATATCATCATGATGGGGACCCGTATGATAAAAGGTTTGATTAGTTTCAAGTTTAGAACCTTTTTCAACTTTACTTTCAACTTTTTTAATTACATCGCTAACAGTATCAGCGTTTAATGAGGGAATATTTTTACAATGCTCATCATTTTGTAAATTATCAAGTGATAGTTTTTTTCCAAAAACATTTATATTTCTTGAAAGCTCCAAAATTGAACGTTGAAGTTTTTGATCATTCCATTCTGAATTTTCCCAATAATCTCTTTCAAAGTCTGCAAGCAACTTCCCAGCTCCATTGGTAATATAAAAACAGCTCTTTTTGAGCTTAGCTAAAGCTGTCGCTGGATATTTAACATCAGGAGCATGTTCAAGCGAGTTTTTAATAATTTTCGATTTTGCTTCGCCAGCGGCGATTATTATTCCAGTTGCATCAGGATTATATGTAATCGTTCCAAGTCCAATTGTAATAACAAGTCTATTTCTACTAATTTCAATTCCTCCAAGATCTGTAGCTGCTGCTGCCTGAGTCTCGAAATTAGTACCGGTTAATCTAGTTGTTGAATTATGATCAGATCCACGAACATTAAAAGCAATATGTCCATCAGGTCCAATTCCTCCAAGAAAAAAACCAATACCTCCCATAGATCTGATTTTATTTTCATATTCAGCGCACCATTGGTCAATTAGTAAAATAGATTCTTGCTGTTCTTCTTCAACTTTGCTTGTTGCATCTCTAAACCTTAAAGTAAGATCGATTCTATGATCAGGAAATATTTGTTTCCGGTTTTTTCCGTTTACTAATGGAATTTTATCTGAATTTATAAGTAATGCTTTTTGGGAATCTAATTCAAAGCCGTCGATGTAATATTTGCAAACGTAATTATAAAAGCTGTTGTGTTGAATAGGATTAAGAGGATAAAATTCATCAATTTGTACAAATTTTAAGCCCCTTAAGCTTGGTTTATCTTTTATCAGTAATCCATTATCTTCTCTTAACTTTTTGACAGCCTTATCATCCCAATTTTGAAGAATATGATGAGTCCATTTAATGAAGTATTCGGGTGTTTTTCCTGTTGGTAAACTTATAACACCATTTGGGTTATTTGATGACCATTCTAAAAAACGTAGAGCAGTAATTAGGCCAAGTTGTGGAAAG
>JABGWJ010000002.1 GCA_018645565.1 bacterium
AAAGATTATGGATGATCATGTTGATGCCAAAATGAATGCAGTTATTTTTCAGGTGCGTCAAGGTGGAACTGCGTATTATGAGTCCTCATATGAACCTTGGGGGCATTATGCTGGTTATCAATACCCTGGTTACGATCCCTTAGCTGTTGCTATTGAGGAGGCTCATTCACGGGGTCTTGAATTGCATGCTTGGTTTAACGTTTTTCAAACATCTAGTACCTATGATGGAAGCCCCGCTGCTGAACATCCAGAATGGATATGTAGAGATCAAAATGGGACTCCGATGACTTCATATCGGTCAATATCACCTGGGCTTGAGGACGTAAGAGAGTATACGATTAATGTCGCGATGGAAATTGTACGTAATTATGATATCGATGGTTTGCATTTAGATTATGTAAGGTGGAATGAGCATACAAATTCACAACGCAACAACCTGACTGTTGATCAGGAGCTAGAGCGATTAGATGGGATGACCAATAAGAATGAAATTGAGTATTTAAACTCAAATATGTCTGATAGATATCTTTATGATTATCAACATCCATACTCAGCCGGTGTGCCAGATGGATTCGCGTCTTGGGAAGAATGGTGGAGATGGAGTGTTACAACTTTTGTTAGGACTTTACATGATTCAATTCAGAGTGCAAAACCACATGTGAAGTTAAGCGCTGCTGTTTTAGGTAAATATAATTGGTCTGGGTGGCAGGGATATGGAACTGTTTTTCAAGATGCTGCTTTGTGGTTTAATGAAGGCTATTTAGATCATTTAATGCCAATGAGTTATCATTGGACAACTACTCAAGGATTTTTAGGTATGCTATCAGACGATTGTCCAAACTGCTGGCAGCCATTCATTTGGGAAGGAATTGAATCTGGTAGGGCTTTTACGGTTGGCCCAGGGTCCTATATTTTGGAGTCATATGATGTTTGGAATAATCATCCTGATATTATCAACTCGATGAGAGGAGTCGACTGGGTGGATGGTTATCAGTTCTTTAGTTATGCCACATGGCGTGACAAAGATTACTTCCTATCAGCAGGGGAGACTTTTTTTGACAATAAAACAAAAATTAAAATAAACCCTCATGGATTTAATTCAGAAATAAAATCACCACCTGTAATTGTTCTTTCATCTGAAAATGATATTGTCCAGTTAGATGTATTTCCAAAAGATATAGTTGAGTCCCAATGGATTATTACCTACGCATCTGACAGCCCTACTGCCAATCAAGAAACCGCAGAAGTAATTGATATTCATTTTGCTAAAGATCCGTTTGTGATTCCATTGGAAACGAGTAGTATAGATACATCTGAAACAAAATTTTATTTCTCTACCTCAGCAAATCGTTTTTGGAAAGAGTCTGACATGTCCAATCTCGTTGCGTTTAATCATGAAAATAATAATTCAGAAAAAATATTCCAGTTATCTCAAAATTATCCTAACCCTTTCAAAAAAGAAACAAGGATTATGATAACCTCTTCATTTAAACGTGATGTAAAACTGATAGTTTGGTCCTTGAGCGGTGAAAATATAATTACATTATTGGATGAGGAATTATATCCTGGATATCATGTTTTTAAATGGAATGGTAAAAACACCAGGGGGCAAAGAGTGTCCTCTGGCATTTATTTTTATTCACTAATGTGGCAAAATGAAATAATGGAAACAAAAAAGTTGATCTACTTTCATTAGTCGTTTTTTTTGCTTACAAAACATTATCTGGTAATTGACAGTCCCCGATATGATTGAAAGTATAGTTAAAACGCTTGTAAATAGCTCTCAAATCGCAAGATTTTGTTCAGTTCAACGTTGGTCAGCAATGAAAGAAATGAGCCCGTTTTGACAGCATTATATCAATAAACGATCTAAGCAGAAGAGTTTAGACATACCAGGAAAATGGTGCTTCTAAAATAGTCATTGCCTTTCTAATCACATAAAAAGAATAAATGCCAAAATAACTATCATAGTTTTGTGTCTATAAAGTTATGAATTCAAAAGAAGTAACGACTGCTTAATAACATTATTGAAAAAATATTTGTAGGTTGTAAGTAGTAATTACAAAAAAACAAATGGAGGACGAACGTGGATACGAATATAGCGTTAACTATTATTGGTGTTGTTTTGACTTTTATTGGAGTGGTTTTCATTGCGATACCTAAGGTCGTGAATGAAAAGACTTCTCCTGAACTTCCTTCTGCGGCTGTAAATATAGCGGCTATGTTTAGAGCAGCTAATGGAGGATTTGGGTTCGCCTTAGGAATGGTTGCCATATATAGCAGAAACCTACCTTCTGAATATGCTAGCACAGTATTACTTTCCCTTGGCACAGGAATACTGATTGTTAATCTATCTTTAATCTCTGGAAAAATTAGAGGGTTTGGTGATTTACCAATTCCGCCGATGATTCTACTTTTAGCCTTAACTTTCTTAGCATACTATGCAGCGTTATTCTAAAATCTTTTATTTTTGTTCAAGGTTATAGTTGTTTAAAGAGTTGACTCTCAAAAACTATCTAGTTCATTTAATTTTTATTGGTCTTATGTCTTGTCATTTTAATCAAAGTGATAATCCCCTACCAAAAATAATTTCATCTATGGAATCTAAATTTTCTGATGTAGTCCGAAATCCAAAAAAACATAAGCTTCAAATTTTATATACTCAAATAGATAGAGGGGGAGCGAATGAACCAACGTTTAAGACCTATTCTTTTAATCTAGATACAAATAATTATTTCTATCCAGCTAGTGCTATTAAACTTCCAATTGCAGTATTAGCTATCGAAAAAGCTAATTTATTAAAAGAAATTAATGTACATAATAGATTTGAGATCGACTCGGGGTCCGTTTACAAAATGGGTGTTTTGGTTAGCCCGGATTCGAAGAGTGGTTATCCAAGCATCGCTCACTCTATTAGGAAAATGTTTGTGGTCTCTGATAATAATTCTTCTAATTATATGTATGATTTTCTTGGCCGAGATTATATCAATAAGAGATTGTGGGACATCGGGTTTAAAAGTGTGAGGATGAGACATCGATTATCTTTGCAATTAAATGAAAAAGAAAATAAATCTACAAGCCCAATAACTTTTTATGAAGATTCTAAAATTTTGCATCATCAGCAAAGTAGGTTTGCTCAGTTATCTTTGGATGTCAATACTAAGAATCTTCTCATTGGAAAAAAACATTATGCAGGTAAGAAAAAGAAAATAGGACCTCTGGACTTTAGAAGTAAGAATTTCATGGATTTACATGACCAGCATGAATTAATTAAAAGAATTATTTTCCCTGAAACATACCAAGCTGATAAACGGTTCAATTTAAGTGATGATGATTTATCATTGCTTCGCAGAGAAATGTCTATTCTACCAAGGCAAAGTGATTATCCTCGTTATGCAGAATATGATAAATATTACGATGGATATTGTAAGTTTTTTATGTTCGGTGATACGAAACAAGAAATTCCAAATCACATTAAAATTTATAATAAAATTGGTTTAGCCTATGGTTTTGCTTTAGATAATGCATACATAGTTGATATTGATAATAATATTGAGTTTTTTTTGACAGCCGTTTTGTACAGCAATAGTAATGAAGTGATGAATGATAATATGTATGATTATGAAAGTATTTCTATTCCATTTTTATCTGAATTAGGTAGAAAAATATATAATTATGAAAGTAAAAGAGAAAAATCAAATTTTCCTAAGTAGGAATGGTTAAGAAGCTTTAATGAATCTTAAATCTATATTGATATATAATTTAGGCAGGTGCGAAAAGGAGTATTTATAAATTCTTATAACTATATATTATGATATTTAATAATATTTATATAAAGTATTACTTAAATTATTTATGAACGACTTTTAAAATGAAGATATTTGAGACGCACCAAATACTTTAAGCATAAAATCTTATATAAAAAAACTGTCGTCAACTAGAGAGTAAGGCTACATTGCAGACGATGATATTAAACTATAAAAAATATTTTATTACTGATAATCAGAAAAGTAACGATGAGGAAGAATAAATGAAAAATTATCTAATCAGTGTTTTAATCTTTAGCTCTTTATCTTTTTCACAAGAAATCATTGGCGGAGTTGGTTCTGCAGGTCAGCCACTTTTAGACTACGTTATTTTAAATTATAAGTCTTCATCAACTTTAGGATACAACAATGCAAGAGATGTAATGTATTCAATCATTGATCTAGAAGATGATAATTCTCTTAAAGGTATTTATACTAATTATACGATCTTTATTGATCCGACTCAAGATCCTAGGCCGCAAACAAATGCTTTTAATATGAATTGTGAACATTCTTGGCCTCAGAGCATGGGAGCGGGATCTGAACCACAGAAAAGCGATTTACATCACCTCTATCCAGCTCGAGGAAATGTTAATTCATCTCGAGGAAACAAACCTTTTGCAGATATTGATGACAATGATACCGATAAGTGGTGGAGGCTTGATTATTATGAAACTAGTATACCGAATGAATTTATTGATGAGTTTTCAGAAGTAGATAACGGTAATGGAGTATTTGAACCAAGAGAGGATGTTAAAGGGAATATAGCCAGGAGCATGTTTTACTTTTATACAATGTATAACGATGTTGCGGATACAAATTTTTTTAACATACAAAAAGAAACATTATATGATTGGCATAGGCAAGACCCAGTAGATGCTAATGAATTAAATCGTACTATGGCTATAGCTGGATATCAAGAAAATAAGCCAAATCCATATGTTGTAGACTCAACTCTTGTGCGCAGAATATGGTTTGAAGAAGAGTTTAGATCTACATGGTATATATCTGCAGACGGCTCAGACGATATTGGCGATGGATCAGAACAGAACCCTTTTGCAACGATTCAGAACGGTGTTAACTCTGCAAACGACAATGACACTATTTTTGTGTTGGCAGGATTATATCTTGAAAATATTAACTGGTCTATGGCAAATAATATTAGACTAATAGGTTCTGACATGGATTCAGCAATTATTGACGGAGGCGGAGTAGGCAAAGTAATTGATAATTCTGATGAAACCGCCCACCCAATTGAGATCAGTAACCTTACCATTCAGAATGGGTATTCAACTGGGAAAGGTGGCGGAATAAGCCTAAAGATGGTTGGTGATATTTTGTTGAAAAATATCAAAGTAGATAATAATCAAGCTCGTGTTGGGGCAGGGGTATATATCGAAGGCGAAGGCTCAGCCTCTTTAATACCAACGACTTTGCACATCGAAAACTCTGTTATTTCGAACAATAGCGCTACGACTTATGGCGGAGGTATTTCGTTATCTGGATCTATTATATCTTCAATTATAAAGAGCGTCACCGTTGTTAATAATTCAGCGGTTGATGGAGGAGGAGGTATTAGTGCAGGTTCAATGGGCGACTACGCTATTGTTGCTAATTCAATTTTTTGGAATAACCAACCGACAAACGCAGACGGCATGATTTTTCCATATTATTCAAATATTGATATACCTATTGGCATTAATAATTTATACACTGATCCTTTATTTGTTGATGGTGATACCAATTTCAACCTTTCAGACAGTTCACCTTGCATCGACACAGGAACAAATTTCTTGGTTGTGGATCTATCGAGCCAGATGCTCCCAGGTCCTTTACCTGATACTTTGGTAAATTTGGCTCCTGATTCATATATTGGTATTAAACCTGATATGGGTGCCTTTGAATCTGCTTTTATTTCGGTAGAGACTTGTATTGCAAATGATGGAAGCATTGGTGTCGAATTATGGAGTGAGTGTTATTCGATTCAGGAGACTACAAACATAACTCTTTCGGGTAATCCCGTTACTGGTATTTTAGATCTAGGTGTAATTCCTCCGCAAATAGGTAACTTAATAAATTTAGATACACTATCATTCCAATTTTGTGGATTTACTGGTTCAATACCACCCGAAATTGGAAACTTAATAAATTTAAAAAGTTTAAGTATATTGTTTAATGGATTAACTGGTTCAATACCACCCGAAATTGGAAACCTATCGAACTTAAACAATCTCACTTTACATTCTAATTTACTCACGGGTGCAATTCCATCTGCGATAGGAAACCTGACAAACTTAACTAAATTACAATTATCGCATAACCAATTAACGGGGTCTATTCCGCCTGAATTAGGAAACCTCAATGATTTAACTCATTTATTTTTAAATAATCATGAAAATAGTCCTGGTGTACTAACTGGCTCCATTCCGCCTGAGTTTGGAAATTTAATAAATTTGAAAAGAATGGATTTATCCAATCATCAATTCACAGGTCCCATTCCTCCAGAGCTTGGAAACCTAATAAATTTGGAAAGAATGGAGTTGTCCAATAATTTATTTACCGGTTCAATTCCACCTGAAATTGGAAACCTAACTAGCCTCAGTACTCTTCATTTAAATGAGAATAGCTTAACTGGAGAACTCCCTGCAGAAATGTATAATTTAATTAATTTGAGTGGGGGGCATTCATCTGGAGCGGCACCTCTTAGTTGGACTAATGGCTTAGATGTCTCTAATAATCTACTAAGCGGAGAAATTTCTTCTGAAATAGGCAACTTAATTAATATTGTTTCAATGGATTTTTCACAGAATCAATTCACTGGTTCCATTCCAGCTGAAATTGCCAACCTAAATAATCTTTGGGGTTTAGCGTTGGACTCTAATCAATTCTCAGGGCCAATACCCACAGAATTATGGGATCAATTAAATTATATAGAAATATTAGATTTGTCTTTTAATCAATTTTCAGGAGAAATCCCTGAAAATATTTGTTCAATGAGTATTCCATGGGTTACTTTTGATATTTCTAACAATCAAATCTGCCCACCTTATCCATCATGTATCGAAGATTACATTGGTGAACAAGATACTTTAGCTTGTATCACTTCTTGGAATTTTTCTATCAATGAACCATCCATTCAAATGAGTGGAGTTGATAATGAATGGAATCCAGGGGAATCATTGCAAATAGAAATGGATTTTTGTAATAATTCGGATATTGCTCATGGTTGGTATCCAGGC
>JABGWJ010000048.1 GCA_018645565.1 bacterium
CAATGAATAGTTATAATTCTCATACCCCTTAGCAAATACCCACTTTGAATATGAAGAGCTTGTATTTAAATCAATTCTTTCAATTTTATCTGTATCACGAATATCAGCTACAGATATATCTTCTTTATCTCTTGATTTAATAAATTGTGTAGGGGCTATTTTTTTACTGCTCATATTTAGTGGGTTGTTCAAACCATACAAGTCCCAACCAACTCCAGAATACCCAGCAAAAATTATTGATTTATCATCCTTAGAAATTGTAGGCTGTTGCAAACCTGTTAAAACGTTTGTAATTGCTATTGGATCACTAATATTATTATCAGAATCGGTATTACTACTTTTAAGGAATGAATTTTTATATAGATTATAAACGCCATTGTAGTCAGAAGTATAGAAAAGTGTTCTTTCAGTATTTGCCCAAATAGGATAACTCTCGTTATCTGGAGTGTCCGTAACTCTACTGATTTCGCCACTATTTATGTTAACAACATAAATATCAGTTTGACGATAATCGTGATCTTCTATTCTCCCGCTGTATTTACCATCTATGTAAATACCTCGATCTGAAACAAAAGCAATCTCCTCACCATTTTGATTCCAAGATGGATATGAGTCTGAAAAAACATCATTTGTAATTTTTTTAAAGTTGTCTTTTTCGAAATTGTAAATATAGATATCACTAGAGCCATTATGATTACCCGCAAATGCAATATCGTTTCCTGATGGACTCCATGCAGCAGAAAATACGCCGTCTATAGCAATCGCAATTTTTTTTACTTTTTTTGATTTAACATCTATTATTTGCAGTGCATCAGAAGAACCAGATTTAGTTGCAATTACTATTTTTTCTCCATCGGGGGACCATGATATACCAGGCTGCAACCACTTAAGTTCTTCAAAATTAACAGAGCGACTCCCTTGGACTAATGTTGCTTTTTTCTTGCCTGTGGCTGCATCTAAAAGGTAAACATCAAAATAACCAGACCTATCCGATAATAAGGCTACAGTACTTCCATCCGGAGAAAGAGATGGAGACACATTGTAAAAATTTCTATTTTTTTTATGATCAGTAATTTTTTCTGACATGTCTTCAAGAGGATCTCTATCGGCTATATCTGGCCAATATTCTTTTTTCAAATACTTGTGCCATTGATCCGATAATTCATCCCACTTCATCCCTAAGGCTAATTGATAACCCTTCTCAGCGCTTTGCGTTTTCTTCATTGAACGGAATATTTCTCCAACTTTCTCTCTACCGTACTTCCCAGCAATAAAACGCCAAAGGGACTGCCCACCCTTGTATGCCATAAAGTAATTTAGCTCATTTACAGTCGGCATTCTTTCATGGATGGCAATATCACGCAAAACCATATCTGCTTTCGTATCCCAATTTGAACTTAAAAATTCGGCCAATCCTTCGTTCGACCATAGAGGTATTCGAACTCTAGTTCTACTCGCCATCATATTTTGAGCTGTACCTCCATAAACCATATCATTCAACATGGCATGAACTAATTCATGATGAATAACATGTCTAAACTGCTCGAGGTCACCATCAAACGGAAAAACTATCCTATTTTTAAACAATTCGGTTACTCCTCCAATGCCTTCAGACATATACTGACCAATAATATTAGTCTGCTGAAATTCATTGTGAGAATTATAAACTAAAATAGAAACACGATTTTTCAAATCCCATGCAAGGTGAGTAGATATTTGATCGTAGGCTTCTTCAGAAACTTTTGAGGTGAACTCTGCTAAGTCCTGGTTATCACCATAAAAATATATATCAAAATTAGGCGTTTGGATATATGACCAATCAAAATCTCTGTATTGAACTTTATTTTTACCAAATGATTGTCCAAAAAGTGAACCGATTAATAGGGTAGTAGCTGTTATATATTTTAATAAAGTCATATTAGAATTAACGAAATACATTAATAGAATGTTTCATACATTAAGAAAAAATTCAAGATAATGTCAATATGTCCTGAAAAGTAAATTTTATTGTTAAATTTAACACTCTTATTAAAACTAAATTTATAAAGATATTTTTTAAATCATGGAATTACCAATTTATTTTATTTCAGATGTGCATTTAATGTTAACTGAATCTTCGGAAGAAGATGCTAAAAGACAATCCCTATATAGGTTTTTAAATTTTGTCAGAACGACAAGAGGCACACTTTTTTTTGTTGGCGATTTATTTGATTTTTATTTTGAATACCCTGATATGATACCTAAATCATATTTTGATTTTTATAATAAAGCATTTCAATTACGAAAAGCTGGAGTAGATTTAAGGTTTATTGCCGGAAACCATGATTATTGGGTTTTAGATTTCATGAAAGAAAAACTAATGAGCCATACTTACTTTGACGATACAACTTTTTCTATTAGAGGAAAAAACTTTTATATTACCCATGGAGATGGACTCTTAAGTTGGGATTATGGATATAGAATTTTAAAAAAAATAATTCGTTCTCCATTTTTTATTTGGTGCTTTCGGTCCTTACACCCAACTACTGCATATAAAATTGCCAGGAAAGTCTCTCGAACAGAAAACCATCCAGAGTTACCAACTGAAATCAAGAATAAGGTTAGAACAGAACTTAAAAAACAGGCTTCTAGTCACTTTGAAAAAGGGTTTGACTACATGGTCTGTGGTCATTATCATCTAAATGAATTAATAGATGCAGGAAAAGGGAAACTGGCGGTTCTTGGTGACTGGCAAGACCAGCCATCGTATGCAGTCTTCGACGGTAAAGAGTTGACACTACATCAATGGGAAAATGATGATTAGACATTTAATAATAATAATTTGTTGTTTTACACTTTTTCAAAGTTGTGCTACTGTTAAAAGTTTTTTTGGAAAAAAGTCAATAATAGACCCTGACGATCCAAATTTTCTCAACAATATTCAGAAACTAAGGAGTGCATATCAAGATGGAGATATTCAAGCTTTAGAAGAAATGATTCAAATTTATAATGATGATGATCAACATATAAAAGCCAGAATAGAAGCCGGTAGAATGTTAGCGAATACTCAGCACCCAATGGCGTTGAACGCTATTGCAAAGATGGTTGAAACAACAAGCGCTGTGGATTTTTCATTCTTGAAGTCTTCAATAGAAATGCTCGCACTATTCAGAGAAAACCCAAAAGCAAGTTTTGCAATGGTTGAGAGCATGCATATTCTCGAAGATAGAACAAATAACTTACATTTAACTATAGCCGAGAATTTGAATAAAGTGAGAACTAAAGATCAAATTCTTGTGTTACTGGACCTATATGAAATTGCAAAAGCAAACATGAGTAGAACAGAAAGCATGCTGACACAAATATTAGGTGGATTAGAAAGTGACCAAGTAATACCTGTTCTTACTGCCATTGCAAAGGATCCAAATGTCAGGTTGGGTATTAGAAATAAAGCAGTTCAAATATTAGGTAAAAAAAGCCCCGAAGATGTTGCAACCGCTTTCGCTGAATTGCTGGGCGATCCAAACACTAATTTAGAAGTTCGTGAATTTGCTATAAATACAATGGCTGGTGTGAAACAAGAAAACCTTATCTTGGCACTTTTGAATACATATAATACTGGAAAAGGCCAGTATTATACACTCTTAAATACAATGCTTTCTGCTCTTGGAGAGTTCAATGAACCAGAAGTCAAACTTGCAGTTGTAGAAATTGCAAGTAACAGCGATTACCCCTTAGACATTCGAAAGAAAGCGATAGATAACTTGGGCGCTTTTAAAGACCCGGATGTTATTCCAAAAATATTACCTATTCTTGAAAAAAAGGAAAATTATGTTTACTATGATAATATTCTTGATATGGTTTATATGCTTGGAGAAGAAAAAATATGGGCTGAACAAGTTCGTAGGATGGCTTTTAAGGCGAGCTTAAATAAAAGAGAACATGAATAAAAAACAAATATTTAATCTACTATTCTTCTTTACGTGCTTTTTAAATACTCTTCAAGCTAACTACACAGTTTCAGGAAGCGTTAAAGATCAAGATGGAAATATTATTAAAAAAGGTACCGTGACTCTAATAAAAGATGCTGATGGGTCAGAAGTCAAAAAAACAAAATTAAATCGAAAAGGCGATTTTAAACTTAAAAAAATTAGTAGTGGCAAATACACATTAAACATAGATGCTGGGGTTAAAAACTCTAGTCCTATTTCTGTTATGGATGATAATATTGAAAATTTAGATTTGATTATCAATATAGTTAAAGAAGCAGAAGATGAAGATAATAAAGATTTAAAAATTTCTTCGCTAAATAAACCAGACCAATTGCAGACTCTTAACACTCCGCTTCAGACACAAAAAGAGAGTAACCTTCTTCCACAAGTGAGACAATTTGAGCAGGTAGATAAGTTACAGTTTGAAGATCAATTTTTTGAGTATGAATCAAATTTAAGAGAATTGAAAAATCAAATAGATTCATTAAAAAGTATTGTCACCGCTTTTGAAAAAAAACAAACGATGCCAAATGTAAATCGAGAGATATTAGACTTAATAAAAATACCTGAATTTCAATATAGAATTGAATTGAAAAACGGAACAGTCGTCATGGGTGATATCTTAAGCGAAACAGATTCATCACTGGTATTAAAAACACAAATAGGTCAATTAGTATTAAAAAAAGAGATGGTGATTAGACGAAATAAACATGAACCGCCAGAACCAAAAGTTATATTTTTAGGTGACCCTTTCGTTAACATATATCCGGACAGACACGAATTTTCTGGTAAAATAAAAAATGTCGGAAAAAGAAGAGCTGACTTTGTTAGAGTCGTTTCAAATTTATTCACTCAGACAACTAAACTAGCAGGACAAGATTCTGCCTTTGTAAAAGGTTCAAGAATAATTTATAATTCCGGTGTTATCGCGGATACAGCTTTGGAGCCAGGGGAAACAGCAACCTACAATTTTCCTGTCAAAATAAAAAACCGTAGAAAAGCACAATATCATACAATGGATATTCATTGGAATAGTACTGATTAAAATATTTAACTTTTTACTACACCCACAGTCTAATATCATATAACTCAAGGATTCAAATGTCAAAAAACTCTGCAAGATTAATGTTATTATTAATCTCTTTATTTTATTTATCAATTGATAATCTAATAGCTCATGGAGGTCATAGCAAAAAACCAAAAATGCCTGCAATAGGAATGATTCAAGGAACTGTAAATGACTCAAGTTCGGGAATGCCAATTGAATATGCATCAATTTCTTTAATTGATAACCGTGATGGAAGCGTAGTTACAGGTGGTCTATCAAAAAAAGATGGTAGCTTTATTGTTCGGGAAATACCGCTGGGCCAGTACATAGTTATGATTGAGTTTATAGGATATTCAAAAAAAGAGATCGGCCCATTAAATATATTCCCAGGGAAAGCAACCGGTCAAAGCGGAAGCATTAAACATTATATGGGTGAAATTTCCTTGAAAATCTCAAGTGTAAACCTAGACGCAGTAGAAGTAGTTGGAGATGAAAGCCAGTTTATTCAAACAGTTGATAAACAAATTTTTAAAGTGGGAAAGAACCTTACAGCTGCAGGTGGCACAGGATTTGACCTTCTTAGAAAAGTTCCTACTCTTGATGTAAATATTGATGGGGAAGTCTCGATAGCGGGTGATGCAAATGTGACTATTTTAATTGATGGAAAACGTTCTGGGATCACTGGTTCAAACAGACGAGGAGTTGTGGATAATATTAATGTGGGAATGGTAGAAAAAGTAGAAGTCATCACAAATCCGTCTGCAAAGTATGATCCGGATGGAGTTGGTGGCATAATTAATATTGTTATGAAAAGAGGCGCTTTAGATGGTTTTAATGGTACGATATCTGGAATGGCTGGAGAATACGAAAAGAGAAATTTAAATAGCAACATTAATTATCGCAGTGAAAAATGGAATCTCTTTGGGGGTGCAAGTACAAGATCTGGAAACAATATTGGTAAAGGGTATAGAAATTTCACCTATCAATATGCAGAAAGAGATTCTTCTCTATTCCAAAACACACTGAGAATTAAAAATCCCGCAAATATTGGGGTCAGGCTTGGAGGAGATTATTACCCGAACAGTAATAGTTCAATTTCTTACACCTACGCATATGGAGACCATGAAGAAACAACAAAAGAAAATCTAGAAATTACTAGCCCCCCTTCTCGAGTAATTGAATCAGAATCAGCAAATATTGGAAAACATCATGACCATTCAGTTAGCTACGAAAATAAATTTGGAACGACTGATCGCAAACTTACAGCGAGCCTTGATCTCAATCTTGAAGAAGATGAGGTAACACAATCTAATTTTGAAAATAGTTCGTTAATCGATGATTTAAATACAAATCAGGATACAGATTTTAATGAAAAAAACAATAGCATTACTTTTAGTATCGACTATGAAGATCAAATAAATGAAAAGATATCAGTTGAGACAGGTTTTAAAACAAATTTAAAATCATTCTCCACAGACTATAATTATTTACAACAATTGTACAATAATAAATACGATGAAGATATTTATGCTGCTTATACAAGTTTTACCTACGACATCACAGATCGCTTCGGTATAAAAGCAGGAGCTCGTTTTGAAAAAGTTGAGACAAAAGCATCCCTTGATTCATCCCCAGAAAATGATTTAAATCCAGATAGCAGTAACATTATATCTGCAATTATAAACAATGCTGTGGGAGAGTCTCCTTACATTAACCCATACTCAAAAGTATACCCAAGTGTATTTTTGATTTATAAGCTTTCTTCAATGCAAACTATACAGCTTGGATATTCAAAAAAAGTAAACAGACCTGGCCGCCGCACCATAAGCCCTTTCCCAAGAAACACTTTTGATATTTCAAGAATACGTAACGGAAATCCCTACCTTAATCCTGAATATGCGGATGTAGCAGAAATGAAATTTTCAAGTAATGCAAGAAAATTGAATGTAAATGCTGGTATTTCATATAAGCTTGTAAAAGATAATATCATGTGGTGGGATAGAGACATGTTTGAATACGAAGGAAAAGTTTATGAAATAATGACTGCAGATAATTCAGAAAATTCAGAAAATATTGGAAGCAGCCTGATATTAAATTATCGCCCAATGCCATTAATTAATATCATGTTATCTCGTTGGTCTTGGAACAGTAAAACCTCTGGAAATGGAGAATCTGACCTTAATGGTAATTCAGAAGGTGCGTACTACAGAAGCATGTTAACATTTAATCTTCCTAGAGTTGCCAGAGTAGAGTTATCAATGGGAGGAAGAGGTGAGATGAAATTTACAACTGGAAGTAGTCCTGGAAACTTTAGTGCTGACTTGGGTATTCAAAAGTCTTTTTTAAATAATAAATTAAGTATAACGGTGAAAATTGATGACATTTTTGACACAAAGAAATTTGTTATTAATACCAATAACCAATTTACCGACCCAATTTCTGAAGAAACCTACACACAATTAATGAATGCTGAGCGAAGACGCCAACAGAAATACATGAGCATTAACTTAAATTATAACTTCGGAAAGCAACAGAAGAAGAAATGGAACAGGCGTAATTTTGGCGGCCGCGGTAATGGTGGTGGAATGGATATGGATTACTAGTAACTGAAGTAAAAATTATTCTTATTTATTTTTTTCAAATAAATAAGCCATAATTGCATTTTGCACATGCATTCTATTTTCTGCTTGATCAAATACAATAGAGTAGTCAGCTTCCATAACACCATCAGTGACTTCCCTTCCTCTCTCTGCAGGTAAACAATGCATAAAAAATGTCTTCTTACCAGACTTTTCTATTAAATCTTCATTGACCTGAAAACTAGAAAATAACTTTTCTCGTTCAGCTGCTTCATCTTTTTGGCCCATTGAAGCCCAAACATCTGTATATACAATATCAGCATTAAGGATAGCTTCAGTCGGGTTATGCGATATATTTATTTTTGAAATTCCAGAATCAATAGCTTTTTGTAAAGTAGCTGTATCTGGTTTAAAATCTTCTGGACAGCAACACACAAAGTCTAATGGGATTTTCATTGCCAATTGCAACCAGGAATGAACAATATTATTTCCATCTCCCATATAAACAATTTTTGGATTATCAATGACTTCAAGATGCTCCCAGACAGTAAATATATCAGTCATAATTTGACAAGGATGATTATAGTCTGTTAATCCATTAATTACTGGGATTGTAGAATACTCTGCTAATTCAAGTATATGATCATGGTCAAAGAGGCGGGCCATTATTACATCATTATATCTACTTAACAATCTCGAAATATCTTTAATAGCTTCTCTTTTACCAATCCCAATATCGTTAGGTCCAAGAAAAAGTGCGTGCCCGCCCATCCATTCAAAACCAGTTTCAAATGAAACTCTAGTTCTAGCAGACGGTTTAGCAAATATCATTGCAAGAGATCTGTTTTGAAAAATTTTATGATTCTCTCTTAAATGAAATTTAGATTTTAATTCTTTTGCTAATTTTAGTATTTCCCATAATTCTGAATTACTATAATCTGATATATGTAAAAAATGTTTCATTCTTGTTCCTTATAAAATGTATCTACTTAAATCTTCGTCAAAAACGATATCGCCCAGAGCTTCTTTTACATACTTTGCGGTGATTTTTAATTTTGTTTGACCCTTTTTTGGATGTTCATACAGCGGCTCCTCAAGCAAAGTCGTCATAATCGTATGAAGTCTCCTAGCCCCAATGTTTTCAGTTTTTGTATTCACTTCAGTAGCAAGCTCTGAAATTGCTTTAATAGAGGAAGGCTCAAATTCGAGAACAACTCCCTCTGCTTCTAAAAGAGCAACATACTGTTTAATCAAGGCTGATTTAGGGTGGGTTAATATTTTTATAAAATCTTTTGTTTTTAGTTTATCTAATTCAACTCTAATTGGGAACCTACCTTGCA
>JABGWJ010000049.1 GCA_018645565.1 bacterium
GACTTGAACCCCGCCGAATGAGCGATTGTCAAGCGTACCTCCATACTCTCTGGCAAATGGCACTCCTTGAGCTACACACTGATCTATAATGTTTGTACTAACTTCAGCTAGTCTATGTACATTTGCTTCACGAGATCTATAATCACCGCCCTTGATAGTGTCATAAAACAACCTGTAAACGCTATCGCCATCATTTTGGTAGTTTTTTGCAGCATTAATTCCACCTTGAGCTGCAATTGAGTGAGCTCTCCGAGGACTGTCTTGAAAACAAAAAGCTTTAACATTGTATCCCATTTCAGCTAAAGAAGACGCAGCGGAAGCCCCTGCTAAACCTGTACCAATTATAATAATATCTAAATTTTGCTTATTTGCTGGACTAACAAGTGGTACTTTTGACTTAAAGTCTGACCATTTACTAGATAAATCTCCTGGGGGTATTCTGCTATCTAACATATAATGTGATTGGTATACTTGCGAAAATTAATGGTATTAAAATTGCAACTCCTTTTCCTATATATGTAATTGACTTTTTATATTTTGAAGTATTCAAGCCAAGAGTTTGAAATGCAGATCCAACTCCATGCGATAAATGAAAAGCGAGCATCAACATTGATAAAAGGTAAAATGCTGTGTAAAAAACATTTTGAAACGCAGTAACAGTTACAGTATGCAAATCTTTATTACCCCATTTATCGAGTCCAATATTACCAAAATGCATCTCATACCAAAAGCTCCTAAGATGAATAACAAGAAATATTAATATCATTGTGCCTAAAAAAGCCATATTTCTTGAAGCCCAAGTACTATTACTATTACCTGAACTCACATGATATTTAATTGGTCTAGCAAGCTTTGACTTAAAAACTAAATATATGGTTACTATCGAATGTAAAATAATCGTTGTGTATGTAATATATGAGAGAGCAATCACTGCAGGGTTTGTCGTCATGAATAAGGCATAAGCGTTGAACTGTTTTTGACCCAATTCCCCAGGAATAAATAATTGCAGATTCCCAGCTAAGTGCCCGATTAAGAACACGACAAGAAACCCTCCGGACAAACCAGCTAATGCTTTTTGAAAAATTTTTGAGTTAAAATATAATTTCATAATTTTTGATTAGTAAGAATGATACAACTAGCATTCATAATGAGTCAAAAATTAAACTCATTTACTTTTTATTTCATCAAGTATAAATAATTTTATCTAAAAATAAATTTGTTTAAAGATTGATCAGATAGTGTGAAGCTATCTTGCCTTTGCTTACTTATCGGTCCCTTAGACTTAATAAACTCGAAAAATTCGGAAAAATATTTTTCTTCTCCAAGATTCCGGCTTTTAAGACCTTTTAAGGATAGTTTACCGACAAAATCTATCCACTGTAAAAATGTTTTTTTATTTGGCCCCATTAAGCTACCATCTAAAGAAGAGCCTAATTCATTCCAAGAAGACCTATCTTCATATGACCAGTTTTCAAATATAAGAAGTAATTCTTTTCTGATTTTTTTATTAGTTATTAACCCAGTAACGAATGCAACTGGAGCCATAATGTGCTCAAAAGGCAAACAATCTATATCTCGAACTTCAATTAAATTTTTTAAACGAACATTTGTGAATATTTGATGCAATGCAGCTTGTATGTCCTCAGGCCTTAACAAACCTTTATCAAATCTAGACTTTAAATCATCTCCAAGCGCAGACTGAGAGCTCTGAATATTAAAATCGTCATCTAGTTTAAAAATAGAAGGCACTTGTAAAGCAAATTCTAAATAGAGCTCTAACAAATCTTTCAGTTTAAAAATCCCATGATCGACTAAAGATCTACACCTGTCACTATCAGTATTTTCCCAGATGTGATTTCTTAAATTTAGATTGCCGTTTGGTTTTTTTTCTATGAAAGGACTATTTGAAAATAAGTAAGATGTTACAGGATGTATACAGTCTAATATGAAAGTTAACTCTTCTAAATCCGGTTCATCTATGATATCATAATTGATTTGAATACTACAAGTGTTCCTCATCATCCATTTGCCTAGCGAACCTTTTTTATCCATATTATCATTCATAAGCAAATATTTTTTTTGCGCTATTAAATCAATTTCTCTAGGATTATTAAAGGGATCGACCCCTATGTATAAAGATTTGAACCCTTCTCTATTTAGTATTTTATCAAGAGAATCTTTGTATTCAAGCAAATCTCTTTCTATATCTTTTAATCGGTATGAAGGCGGACTAGACCATTCAATTTGCCCTCCAGGC
>JABGWJ010000012.1 GCA_018645565.1 bacterium
ACCCCAAATAACCTTTATGACATTCCAACCTGCGCCACGAAAAGCACCTTCAAGTTCTTGGATAACTTTAGTATTACCACGAACAGGTCCATCTAACCTTTGGAGGTTACAGTTTACAACAAAAATTAAATTATCTAACTCTTCTTTAGATGCAAGTGTTAAAGCGCCTTTTGACTCTGGTTCATCCATTTCACCATCACCTAAAAAAGCCCAAACTTTTCTGTCTGTTTTTTTGTATAACCCTCGGTCTGTGATATAACTAAGAAACCGAGCTTGATAAATAGCCATAATAGGACCGAGCCCCATCGAAACAGTTGCAAATTGCCAAAAATCTGGCATTAAATATGGGTGTGGGTATGAAGAGAGTCCGCCAGGTGTAAGCTCTCTTCTAAAGCTTTCTAAATTTTTATCACTAAGACGTCCCTCAACATACGCTCGTGCATACATTCCTGGTGAACCATGTCCTTGAAAAAAGATTAAATCTCCTCCGTTAGGATGGTCTGGTCCTTTAAAAAAATGATTAAAAGCAACTTCGTACAAATTTGAAGAAGATGCATATGTTGAAATATGGCCACCAATTCCAGGTGTGTTTGTGTTTGCTCGAACAACCATCGCCATCGCGTTCCAGCGAATAATCGATTTTATTTTTCTCTCAATTTCTCTATCACCTGGGTATTCTGGCTCATCTTTTGGTTGAATGGTATTAATAAAAGGTGTGTTCGTATTGAAAGGAAGCCTGGCTCCTTTTGTTTGGGCATAATCAATAAGCTCCTCTAATAAGAACCGTGTTCTGGCGTGACCATGTTCTTCTAAGGCATCATCAATCGAGTCTAACCACTCTTGCGTTTCTTGTGGGTCTGTATCTTTATAGTGTTTTGACAAAATAATATAAAATGTTAGATAGTAAATCTAATACATTTATGTACTAGACATCTATTTCTTTCCAATCTCCTTTTTTCATTTTTAGCGATAAAATAATAGCCATTAGAAATAAATAAATTGCAAAAGCTATGAAAGGGCTTTTAAACCCACCACTCAAAACAACACCGGTATAATAGCTGACGGGAAGCATAAACCCCCATATAAGTGAAGATTCTACCAGCGCTGGAAATAAGGTATTTCCAGCTCCCGTTAAAGCTAAAAAAAGTGTAAAGCAAATTGCATCAACAAACTGTAAAAAACCAATCAACCTAAGTCCCCATACTCCGAGTTGAATAATTTCTGGATCGCTTGTAAATAACAATAGTATAAACTTTGGAAATAAAATAAATATAATTCCCATCGTACCCATAATATATTCAGCAATCCTAAGCGACTCTTTAATGCTTTGTTCTGATTTTTTAATTTCTTTAGAACCCATATATTTTCCTACAAGAGTGGCACAAGCCTGACCAACCCCCATTGCAGGCATGAACGATGCATGCATTACAGTGAATAGTAATTGTGTTGTTGCTAACTCGACAATTCCAATTATTGACATTATTTTGTAAAAAAAAGAATAGCCAACAGCTATCATCATTTCTTGACTTCCCATTGGAAGAGCTAGTTTGATTTGTTTTTTTAACATCTCAATATCAAAACCAAGGTTTATAATACCTTTGCTTTCTTTTATTATTTCCTGTTTTTTTAAATAATAAGAATAGTGAAACATCATCCACGCAGAAGAAATTAAAGTCCCAATTGCAGCGCCGGTAACACCCATCCCATCAAAATCAGCCCAAAACCACAAAGATGATAGATCAAAAAGGCCATTGGTTTTTGCGCTTAGAGCTTGACCAATTCCTTCTTTTCCATAAATTAAACCAGCGTTTAAATACGCATTAATTATATTGCTTGTTATTGTAACACTTAGGTGAACTTTTGTTTTTTCAATACCAGTATAAAACCCCTGAAAGACAAAGCTTATAGCATTAAAAAAAACACCCGCAGATGAAATACTTAAATAACTTATTGCGATTGGAGCTGTTGCGCCATCAGAAATAAAAAAAGGAATGATCCAATATCCATATACCCAACCAA
Organism: bacterium; assembly: GCA_018645565.1. Lineage (GTDB taxonomy): Bacteria > Fidelibacterota > Marinisomatia > Marinisomatales > UBA1611 > TMED80. Next base: position 2,020 of record JABGWJ010000012.1, read on the forward strand.
CAATTGAAACTGGAATTGAATATATTGAAGCTAGCAAAAGCCCATTGTTTAGAGCTTTTATGCATTCTTGTTTTTTGTTTTGGCCTAAGCGTCTAGATGTAATCGTTTGAACAGAGGTTCTAATTCCAAGAACAATACTTAGTGCTCCCCATGCCAACATACCGCCCATACCGGTTGCAGCAAGCGCTTCTGGACCAAGATGACCAACCATCGCTACATCGACCAAACTCATAATCACACGGCTTAAATTGCTAATAATTACAGGAAAAGCTAGAAACCAAACGGCTTTAAATATTTTAAAGTCACCAGGAAATAAAAGGGTTTTTAACACTTTCTAAGAAATAATGTAATTGGAAACCGTTTTGATTTGGTTTTCTTCTAAATATTTTTTTGTTTTGCTACAAACAGGAGCCGTAGTAGCAAGATATTTTTTTGTGCTTTTTTGTGCCTGTATAGACTTTGCAATATCAACTATTTTCATTCCGTCTTTCATAATAATACGAGACTTTATGTTTTTAACTATATAAATATTTTTGTTTAAATCTATTGCTAGTTTTGATCTTGGTGGTGCGCCGACAGTCAGTGGGTTGATTTCTTTTAATTTAATAATGTTATTCATTGCGTTCTTTTTGACACTTAACGTGATAAGTTTATGTATTTTTTAATATGAAATTTACTTTATCCAAAAGTGTAAAAGATGCGATAAATAACAACAAACCGGTTTTGGCTTTAGAGTCTACTATAATCGCTAGTGGAATGCCGTATCCACAAAACATTGAGTTTCAAAACAAAGCAGAACGTGTTTGTGCTAGCCTGGGTGTTGTACCTGCAACAATTGCCATCATTAAAGGTGTTGTACATGTTGGGCTTGGTCCCAAAGAATTAAATTTCATAGCAACAAACCCATCTGTTAAAAAAATATCAAAAAGAGAAATTGGTATTTGTTTAGAAAAAAACATTTCTGGGGCGACAACAGTTAGTAGTACTTCACACTTTGCTCACTTGGCAGGTATTAAGGTTTTTTCGACAGGGGGCATTGGTGGCGTTCACCGCGGTTACAAAACATCGCTTGATATGTCACAAGATCTTTTTTCTTTAAGTCAAACACCAATAGTGGTTGTCTGTTCTGGTGTTAAATCTTTTTTAAATGTAGAAAAAACAATAGAAGCTCTCGAAACATTTGGTGTAACAACGGTTGGATATAAAACAGATACCTTTCCACTGTTTTATTCTTCAAAATCTAATAACAAGCTCCAATATAGTTTTAACACTGTGGGTGGTTTAGTTGGTACGTACAGGGAAAACATTAAAAACCAACTACAAAGCTCCTTGTTAGTTCTAAACCCAGTGCCAAAGAAAGATGAAATTTTAGAAGAAAAAATAAAAAATATTATTTCTAAATCAATTTCTAAAATGGAAAAACTCGGAATTATTGGAAATAAAACAACTCCTTTTTTGTTAAATGAAATAGCAGAAAAGACAAAAAACAAAAGTCTAGAAACAAATATTTCTCTTGCATTAAACAATATAAAGCTTGGAGCAAAAATCGCCCTTGAAATGTAGGTGTTTGACATTTTGGCACTTTAATTAAGATGGAATGAAAATTGAAATAGTTAATTATGAATAACTTGAAACAACTAATGCTAAACTACCCAACTTTATCTATCATACTAATCTTGCCTTTTTCGCTAATGTTTGTCTTTGCGTTATTTGGTTTAATTATTAATGTCTTACTTCCTTTTATATTTGCGCTGTGGATAGCAAACTGGGTTTATGGGGTTATTATTGGATCTTCTATGGTTAAACCAATGTATGAACCATTTTGGGTTGTGAGATCAAAAAAACTTTAAACTTATTTAATATTCTATTTTTCTAAAACACCAAAACACTTAACACTTACACCAACATAGTGCCAAAGTGTGGCTGTTATAGCACAACACTCTGAAAACACCACACCTTCCTGTATTTCTGCCGTTTTAAATCTTTTAGGACCAAGTGTTTGAACGGTTGTTTTTTTAAGTTTAGATGTTTTTTCATAAACCTTAGACATATCTGGAAACATTGGGAAACCTTCGTGTGGAGTTTTACCTCGAAGAAAAAACAGACCAGACCTATTAACATGGTCGGTTATTAAAACATCTTGTTCTATTCCTCTTATCCTGTCATACATATGAATTTTTTTTATGTTATATGTTTTTTTTAGGCCTAAAATATTAGATGGGGATAATGAGGCTTTGTTAAACTTGATTGGTTTTATAAAAACGTTGTTTTTTTTTTCGTTTATAGTGTGGCCAAATAATGTTTCGTAAAAGTCATTATTGAACCCAAGTGTTTTTGGATTACTATTAAAGTAATGGATTTTCAAACTTTAATACTTCCTAGAACCAAAAAGGCCTGTTCCTACTCGAACCATTGTTGAACCTTCTTCTACTCCTAACTCAAAATCGTTTGTCATTCCCATCGACAGCTCTTTAAGAATGTTTGCTCCAATTTCTTGGTTTATTTTATCTTTTAAATCACGAAGTGTTGAAAACGCGTTTTTGATTTTTTTTTCATCTGATGTATTAGGACCAATTGTCATTAAACCTACAATTTCTAAATTTTGTAATGAAAAACAGGAAATCAACTCTTTGGATATTATAGGTAAAAAACCGTTTTTCTGAGTCTCCCCACTTGTATTTATTTCAATTAAACACTCTGTTTTTTGAGATATTTTTTGAGAGGCATTGTTTATCTTGTTGGCTATTTTAAAAGTATCAACACTGTCAATAGTATCAAAAAAGTGAAGGCATTTATTTATCTTGTTTGACTGAAGGTGACCAATAAACCTTTTTTTTAATGTTTTAAAACCCGGGAAATCAACAAACTTGTTTTCGGCTTCTTGAACTCTGTTTTCACCAATAGTAGTAACACCTAGATTATAACACTTCTCTATTTGTGATATGTCTCTAGTTTTTGTTGCTGCTATTAACTCAACTTTTTGTTTAAAGGATGATTTTTTTTTAGCAACCTCAATTTTTTCTAGAACTGTTTTTAATTTATGTTCAAGGCCCAACTTTATTCTGTTTTTGTTTTATCTTCTTCGGTTTCTTCTATGACTTTTGGTTCTGAACTCTCTTCAGTTTTCTCAGCTTCTTCCATCACTCTTGTAATTGATGAAATAATACTTCCATCATCCAGTTTGACCAAGCGAACACCTTGTGTGACACGACCAATTGTTCTAATAGCACCAACCGGTTGACGCATTAATACACCCGCGTCTGTAATAACAATTAAATCATCTGAATCCACAACTTCCATTATTTTAACCATCTTACCTGTTTTGTCGGTGCAACGCATTGTTAAAACACCTTTTCCACCCCTGGTTTGTGTTCGATACTGAATAACATCCGTTCTTTTTCCATAACCCTTTTCTGTTGCGACAAGAATCGTACCTTCTCTTTTAACTACTAACATACCTACAACATAGTCATCTACAGAGCTCAATCTAATTCCTCGAACACCCATTGTTTTTCGTCCACTAGGTCTAACGTTTGTTTCTGAAAAACGAATTGATTTACCCTCGTGTGTGCCTAACAATATATCGTGGTCGCCGTTTGTTATTCTAGCTTCAATTAATTGGTCGTCTTCTCTTATTTCAATAGCGTATATACCACCTTTTCTGGGTTTTCCATACGCTGACAGAACTGTTTTTTTAACAACACCTTTTTTAGTTGCCATTACAATAAAGTGGTCATCTTTAAACTCACTTACACTAACAAAAGCTTCTACTCTTTCTGTTGGGTCACAACCAATAAGATTAACAATTGCGCGACCCCTTGTTGCTCTTCCTCCTTGTGGTATATCATACACCTTTAGCCAAAAACACTTTCCCCTATCAGTAAAAAACAACATATAGTTATGTGTGTTTGCAATAAAAAGATGTTCGACAAAATCTTCGTCTTTACTTCCAGCCCCCTGTACACCTCGTCCACCCCTTCGCTGTGTTTTGTATGTGTTAAGTGCTGTCCTTTTTATATAACCTTGATGGGTAATCGTTAAAACAACCTCTTCTTCAGCAATCATATCTTCCATTGAAAAATCAGAATCAACAGGTATAATCTCAGTCCTTCTTTCATCTCCATAGTTTCCTTGAACCTCTAACAATTCGCCTTTTATAATATCCATTCTTTGGTTTTTGTTTTCAAGAATTCCTTTAAGATTTGAAATAAGTTTTATTAATTCTTTATACTCTTCAAGTACCTTATCAACCTCCAAGCCAGTTAAACGCTGTAACCTCATTTCCAGTATTGCTTGCGCTTGTTTTTCTGAAAGGCTAAAATTATTCATTAAACCTTCTTTTGCAATAATTGGGTTTTTACTCGCCTTAATTAACTCAATTACAGCATCAATATTGTCTAAGGCAATTTTTAAACCTTCTAAAATATGAGCCCTTGCTTCCGCCTGCCTTAACTCGAACTCCGTTCTTTTTACAATGACTTCATGTCTAAAACTAACAAAGTGATTTAGAACCTCTTTCAAAGGCATAATTTTTGGAACACCTCCAACCAAGGCAAGTAAGATAATTCCAAACGTGTCTTGTAATTGTGTGAATTTATAAAGTTGGTTTAAAATAACCTCTGGAACAGCGTCTCTTTTCGTTTCTATAACAACGCGAATGCCATCTTTATCTGATTCATCTCTTAAGTCTGTAATCCCAACAATTTTTTTATCTCTAACAAGATCTGCTATTTTTTCTACTAAGTTAGCCTTATTACATTGATAAGGAAGCTCTGTTATAACAACACTGTCTTTTCCTGTTTTTGACGATTCAATGTGTGCCCTAGCTCTTATTTTGATTTTACCACGTCCTGTTTTATAAGCACTACTTAAGCCATCCATACCCATTATTAAGCCAGCGGTTGGAAAATCAGGTCCTTTAATGTGGGCCATTAAACCCTCTGTGGAAATATCAGGTTCTTCAATCATCGCAACTAAACCATTGATAATTTCTGTTAAGTTATGCGGTGGTATTTTTGTCGCCATACCGACAGCAATACCCTCTGAACCATTTATAAGAAGAGTTGGAACTGTTGTTGGTAGCACAGTTGGTTCTTTTAATGTTTCGTCAAAATTCACTGTCCAACCAACCGTTTCTTTGTCAAGGTCTTTTAACATCTCACTTGTAAGTTTTGTCATTCTAGACTCTGTGTAACGCATTGCAGCTGCATTATCACCATCAACTGATCCAAAATTCCCCTGACCATCAACAAGTTCATATCTCATTGAAAATGGTTGTGCCATTCTTACTAGAGCATCGTAAACCGATGAGTCACCATGTGGGTGGTATTTACCTAAAACATCCCCAACTATTCTCGCTGATTTTTTATATGGTCTATTCCAAGAGGAACCAAGTTCGCTCATTCCAAACAAAATCCTCCTATGAACAGGTTTTAAACCATCTCTAACATCTGGAAGAGCTCTTGACACTATTACAGACATTGAATAGTTTAAGTAGCTTTCTTTCATTTCGGCTACAATATCTCTTGGAAGAGTATTGTCTCTATTTATATCAACCATTTTAAATCCTTTAAATATCTAGGTTTACAACAAACTTAGCGTTTTTTTCTATAAAACTTCTTCTTGCTTCTACATCACTACCCATTAAATCTTGGAAGGTAATTGCCGCTGACTCTGCACTTTCTACAGTGACCTGAAGTAATGTTCTTTTTTCAGGGTCCATTGTTGTATCCCAAAGCTGCCCAGGGTTCATCTCACCAAGACCCTTATATCTTTGTAAGTTTATTTTTGTTGTTTTATTGTCTTTTGTCATCCTTTGCATAATTAACTCTCTTTCATTGTCATCATATGCATAATATGCTTTTTTTCCTTGACTAAGCCTATAAAGTGGTGGCATCGCCAAATACAAAAATCCACCATCAATAAGGTGTTTCATTTTTCTGTAAAAGAACGTTAATAACAAGGTCCTAATATGTGAACCATCAACATCTGCGTCTGTCATTATTATGATTTTATGATAACGTATTTTTTCAATATTAAAATCACCTGGGGATTTTTCACCACCCTCTTCATCGCTCCCACCAAAACCTGTTCCCAGCGCTGTTATAATTGATTGAATTTCATTATTGCTTAACAATTTATCTATTCGCGCTTTTTCAGAATTAATCACCTTACCCCTAAGAGGTAATATTGCTTGGTTTTTTCTATCTCTTCCCTGTTTAGCTGATCCACCCGCAGAATCACCCTCTACCAAATACAACTCACAAAAAACAGGGTCTTTATTTGAACAATCAGCAAGTTTTCCAGGCAAAGACGAACTACCAAGAACACTCTTTCTCCTTACAAGTTCACGTGCTTTTCTTGCAGCTGCTCGACTAGTCGCGGCCAATAAGGCTTTTTCAATAACCTTTCTTCCAATAGAAGGGTTTTCTTCTAGAAAATCTAATATACCTTCATAAACAACTTTATCAACAAGACCTTTCACATCTCCGTTTCCTAGTTTTGTTTTTGTTTGACCTTCAAATTGAGGTTCTGGGACCTTCACACTAATTATAGCTGTTAAACCCTCTCTAAAATCTTCACCTGTTAAAGTGATTTTTTCTGTTTTTTTTGTTTTAATTAAATTGTTTTTCGACGCGTGGTTATTCATAGCCCTTGTTAATGCGGAACGAAAACCAGACAAGTGAGTACCGCCTTCAATTGTATTAATATTATTAACAAACGTTAAAATATTATCATTATATGTGTTTCCATACCTCAGTGCAACATCGACAGGAACCTCCCCGTCTTCTTTTGTAACTACAATTACCTTATCATGAAGTGGGTTGTTTTTTTCATCAAGATATTTAACAAAATCACTTAATCCCCCTTTAAACTTAAAAGAGTCTTTTTGGCCATCTTCTTGTCTCTGGTCTTTTAAGTTTATTTCTAAACCTTGGTTTAAATAGGCAAGTTCTCGAAGCCTCTCCGCTATAATATTATACTCAAAAACAGTTGTTGTAAAAACAGAGCTGTCTGGCGCAAACGAAACCTTTGTTCCACTTTTTTTTGTTGCGCCGATCTCTTTAAGTTTGTTTTGAGTTATTCCAATTTTATAATCTTGTTTATATACCTTACCGTCTCTTTTTACCTCAACCCAAAGCCATTCGGATAAAGCATTAACAACCGAAACACCAACACCGTGTAAACCACCAGAAACCTTATACGTGTCTTTATCAAATTTTCCACCAGCGTGTAAAACAGTCATTACAACTTCTACCGCTGGTTTTTTTTCTTCTTTATGCATCCCAACAGGGATACCTCTTCCATTGTCTTCAACCGTAACAGAACCGTCTTTATTAAAAGACACTGTTATCTTATTACAGTGCCCAGCTAAAGCTTCATCAATTGAGTTATCTACAACTTCATAAACAAGGTGGTGAAGTCCTCTTTTTCCAACATCCCCAATATACATTGCGGGTCGTTTTCTTACCGCTTCTAAACCTTCTAATACTTTAATACTTTCTGCGCTATAACTACTTTTGCTTTGATTCATATAAATCGTATTTCCTTAATGGCTGTAGAGCCTATTTTTATGTTTATTTTATCTATGATATCTTTTTTTTGCATATAAAGTTCTTGTCTCCAGGTTGCAGACTTGGTCTTTACAACAAGAACACCTTTGTTAACACTTACTGCATCTGTAACTTTTGAAACAACAACACCAACGACCTCATTCCAAACAGAAACGGCGTTTTCTTGTTGTATTTCTCTTTCAATTCCAGACTCACTTATAGCTTCTTGTATCGCTTTTTTAAGTTGTTCCATTTATCTGTAAATGGTGTTTATTAACCTCACTAAACTCTAAAAAAAAACCGTTTTCTTTTATGTTTACGATATTGGTTGTTGTAATTATTGTTTGGGTTTTTTTTTCTTTGTTTTTAAATGCTTCTACAAATCTTAATAATTTTTTACTTCTTTCTTTGTCTAAATTAGCAAACATATCATCAATTAAAAAAATTGGTGTTTTTTGGGTTTTTTGTGACAAAAAAAGCTGCTCCGTTATTTTTAGAAGAGCAAGAAACAGTTTATGTTCTCCTTGTGAGCCGTGGTTTTTAATTTGTTTTTGATCCCAGAAAAAGAAAACATCGTCTCTGTGGGGTCCAAAAGAAGTGTGTTTTTTTTTAATATCAGAATCTGTTTTTTCAATAAGTTTAATGTTATACTCTTCTTCGTTTTGACTTTTTAAGTCGTATTTAATGTCTAATTTTAAGTTTTTATCGAATCTGTTGACAGTTTTTATAAAAAAAGAAATAAATTCATTCATCATTGCTTTTCTTTTTGACCAAAGAGAAAAACCTTTTTGGATTAATGGTTTATTCCAAATTTCTATTTCTTTTTGCTTTTTGATTGTGTTTTTTTCTGTTCTTAAAAGAGAGTTTCTTTGTTTTAATATTTTATTATATGATAACAGTTCATTTAAATAACTATAAGAACAAATAGAAAAAATTTTATCAAAATAGTTTCTTCTGTTTATAGGTGAGCCTTTTGTTATTTCTTCTTCTTCTGGGGAAAAAACAACCACATTATTTAACCCTAATAATTCTTTTCTTTTTGTGATGGGTTTTTTATTTATTGTTATTTTTTTAAGACCTGAAGTGTCTTGTGACAAAGTAACTGAATTTTTAGAATTGTTTTTGTTTTTAAAAAAACCTTTAATAAAAAAGTTTTTATCACCTTTTTTTATTAAATCAGTTTTATTGTTTGTTCTAAAACTTTTACCGTAAGACAAACTGTGAATAGCCTCTAAAATTGATGTTTTACCAGAACCATTTTCACCCCATATAATCGTTAAACCTGGATTGAATTTTATTTTTGTTTTCTTGTGGTTTCTAAAAGAAATCATCTCAAGTTTGTTGATTTCCATTTAAATATGTTTTTTTTCAATTATTTAATCGAACAGGCATTAATAACATAGTTTTACTTTCTTCTTCTTCGCTACCCGTAAACAATGTCGCACTAATAGGTGTGTTTAATTTTATTATAACCTCTTCACCTGAAATATGACTAATAACATCCTTAAGGTATTCACCGTTATACCCAATAATTAAATCATCGCCTTCATATTCACCTATTATTTCTTCCTTAGCTCTGGAACTTGATTCTGGATCCTCAGTGTGAACAATAAAAGAGTTGTTAGAAATATTAAAAGCAACTTGGTGTGTTGATTTGTTTGAAAAAATTGAAACTCTTTTAATAGCTCCTAGAACACTTTTTCTATCTACTTTTAAAATTTTTGTATTATCTGTTGGTATTACGCTTTCATAGTCTGGAAAGACCTCATTTATAGTTCTAGAAATTATAGTGTCCTGGTTTATTGTTGCAGTCATATGGGTTTCACCAATTGATAATAAAATATCATCATTCGATAGAAAAGTAGATAAGTATGATAAAAACTTTTTTGGCACCACTATATCACCAACAAACGTATCTACGCTGTAATCATCTTTAATTATTTTTACCAACCTATGTCCGTCTGTTGCAACAGCAGTTAAACCAGTACTGTTAAACCGAAAAAGAACACCTGTTAAAGAAGGTTTTAAATCATCTTTACTTACGGCAAAAAGCGTCGAATCAATAATATTTCTAAAAACATTTCCTGAAATACTTATTCTGTTTTTTTCTTCTACTTTTGGCATTGTAGGAAATTCTTCTTTTTGTTTTCCCATTAAATCATAAGATCCAGAGTTTGTTTTAATTTCTATTTTGTTTTTTATATCTGCTATTATCGTAATTCTTGTTTCTGGTAATTCGTTTGTTATATCATATAATTGTTTTAATGGAACAGCAGCTGAACCTTCTTCTTCAATGCTAACAGATATTTCTAAATCAATAGTGAGCTCAAGATCGGTACTTCGAAGAGTTGTTTTATTGTTTGAAGCTGTAATAAGAACACAACTTAAAATTGGTAATGTTGATCTTGTGGGTGTTGCTTTAGATAGTTTTTGGAGTGCTTGTTGTAATTCGTTTTTGGATGTGGAAAATTTCATAAAACCTAAAAATTATTTTATTAACAAAAAAATAAATACATTACAGTATTTCAACTTTGTAAAATACTTAAAAGCACTCTTTTTTAAAAGATATTATGTCAACTTAATAGAATATTAAGAAAGGAGATAAGAGTATTTAATATTATTTATAGTGGTGTATTTGTGGATAATAACAATAAACCTTTAGTATAAATTATTATTATTTAATTTATTATAAAGACTTAAAGAAAATTATAAAGCTCCTTATTGTGGATAAACAATATAATTTGTTTAAAAAAACAAAATATTTTTTTAAAAAAAAGCAATCCACAACACATAAAAAAAATGTGGATAACCATGTGGATAACTAATTATTTATTTTTATATATTTATCTTTTTTTGCTTTCTCTATCCAAGTATTATACCAATTCATTTTTTTATTATTCAAAGCCATCATTTCTATTTTTGGCCAATGGTCTTCTATCTTTGGTTTTCCACCTTCTTTTATTCTTTCTAACCAAAGCAAATGAAAACCATAAGAAGTGTTAATTGGTGGGCTACACTCACCTTTTTTAATATAACCCAAAGCCAACCCAAATTCTTTTATTGGGTAATTGTTTGGAACTATCCAACCTAAATCCCCACCAATGCCCGAGGTTTGATAATCTTTTGAATATTTTTCAGTAAAAAACTTAAAATCTTTTAAAGTATTACAAGAGTCTTTTAGTTGAATTGCAAAATCAAAAGCCCTTTTTTCGTCCTTTTTCTGTATTTCAGGACTTATTAATATATGCCGCACTTTTGCTTTATCACCTTTTCTTTCAAAAACCTCTAAAATATGGAAACCCACATCTGTTTCGATTGGGTCACTAATCATGTTTTCTTTAATTGTAAAAGCTGTTTCTTCAAACTCTTTTAAAAGAGAACCTCTTTTTACCCAACCAAGGTTTCCACCTTTGTTTTTAGAGCCGGGATCCATTGAAAAATTTTTAGCAAAATCTTCAAAGCTCTCCCCCATGTTGATTTTCGTTTTAATAGTGTTTAATAAGGCCACGGTTTCTTTTTTTATACTGTCACTTGGCGTTGGCTTTATTAATAAATGCCTTAGTTTTGCCTCTGTCGGGAAAAGAGGAAGACTGTCCCTATAAACCCCAAAAAAAGACAAGACTTCATTTTTAGATATTTTTATTTTAGACAGTAGTTTTTGCTGATATTTTTCCGATATTATTTTATCTTTCATATCATACCAAAATTCAGAACGAAAAGATTTAATGCTTTGGCCAAGCATTTTTTCTGCTGCCTTTTCCCCACCAGCTTGTAAAATAATGCCATTAACTTGTTGATCTAAAGCTTGGTTTATTTCGTTTTCTGTGAATTCAATAGTTGTATCTTTTTCAGCCATTTTTAACAATATTTTTTGATCAACCATAGACCCCAAAACAACAGTCTTTAATTTTAAAAAACCATTTATGTTTTCATTTGGGTTTATGTTTTGTTGAATAGCCATCATGTTAACCATTTGACTTAGGTCACTTTTTAAAATAATTTTATCTTCGACAACAGCAGCAACACCATCAACAATCAAAATATCTTTTTGACTGTGTAAAATATTTAAAACTAGAATTAAAACTAAAAGTTTCACTTATCAACCTCCGGAGAAATATAAATATCTGCGTTTAGATATAAACTATCTAAAACAAATGTTAAAAAAACAGCCTCTTTCTTTTTAAATAGCCTGTGTTGTATTTCATCATATACAACCTCAAGACCCTTTATTGTTCCTTTTTTGTTTTTTCTTAAAACTTCAAAGACGTGGTAAGAAGACCCCATCTTTTTTGGCCCAACAACATCTCCAACCACATGGTTAAAAACAAAACCAATTAAATTGTCAATAATTAGATTTTTTTTAACCGTTTTTGTTTCTGGTTTATACTTATAAATATATTCTTCTAAAAGAGCGCCCTTTTTATTTGATTTTAACAATTTTTTTAATTTTACAGCTTCGTTTTTTGTTGGTAAAACAAAATGTTTTAATCTTATTTCATCTTCGTTTCTAACGAAAGATTTTTTATGGGTTCTATAATAATCCGACACTTCTTTTTTTGAAATATTAATTTGCTTTTTTGCCTCTAACTCCAAAAAAGAACTAATTAACAGGTCTTTGTAAAAACCTTCCTTTTTTTCAATCAAAAGCCTATCTTTATCTAGGTTTGCATTTAGAGCAGCTTCATATAACAACGTCTTTTTAACCCACTTGTTTGTAAAATGTAAAACAGAATTGGAACTTACCATACTGCCTCCGGTTTTATCTATAATGTTTTTCTTTATTAAAACCTCATCACCCACACGTGCGAAAATTTCCTCTTCAAGGTTTTCGTTTGAAGAGCAGGAAAAAAGTGTAATAAGTAGAAGAAAAAGTATAATCATTAGATATTGACCTGTTAAAAATTAAACAAAAAACAAGTCAGTTAAACCATTGATGTTTTTATACCAATCAAAACCTTCTAAATAGTAAAAAACCAACGAAAAAGATTCTTTGGTTTCTTCAAACTTCCTGTTTTGGATGTTTTTATTTTTAAAAGACAAAACATTATTAATAAGCGTTTCACCAATTTTTTCTTGGTCTAATATAAAAATAACACTGTTTTTATTAATTGAAAGACTATTTATAATACTGCCTTTAAGAGAAATTTTTAACCGCGATAAGTTTAAATAGTTAATGGTTTCTTTTGGTGGTTTGCCATAACGATCTATTAATTCATTTTGAATATCTAAAACAATATCTAAGCTAGTCGCTTTATTAATTTTTGTATAAAAAGAAAAACGTTCTGTTTCACCCTTTACAAAAAACAAAGGAATTAACGACTTACCAAAAAAGAAAATATCTATTCCCTTACCAGGCTCTTTTTTATTTAGTTTTTTACCAACAGATTTTTTAAGAAGATTATTGTAGTGCTCTAACCCAACCCTAGAAATCTGACCACTTTGTTTATAACCAAAAACAGCACCCCCACCTCTTATGTCGAGGTCGTTTGTTGCAATATTATAACCAGAACCCAAAGAAGTGTGCCTTTCTATTGTTTTTAACCTTTTATAGGCTTTTTCACTTAGTTTTGTTTTCTTTGGAATAAACAAATAACAACTAGCTTGGCGCGAAGACCTACCAACCCGCCCCCTTATTTGATATAATTGACTTAAACCAAGGTTTTGAGGGTTGTTAATAATAATGCAGTTAGCGTTTGAAACATCTAGACCAGATTCTATGATTGTACTACAAACTAAAACAGATATTTTACCGCCAAAAAAACCAAGAAGGTTTTTCTCAAGGTCTTTACTGTTTTGCTGCCCGTGTATAAAATCAACTCTTTCATTCGGGAAAAGATTTTGAATTTTTTCAACATAATACTCAATCGATTCTACATTGTTGTGTAAAAAATATACTTGGCCACCCCTTAGTAGTTCTTTTTCAATGATTTGTTCGGTTCTTTTCCAAGAAAAAAACTCTACAAATGTACTTATTGGTTTTCTCGTTGTTGGTGGCGTTTCTATTCTGCTAATATCTCGAATTCCAAGCATTGACTGTTGAAGTGTTCTTGGTATTGGTGTAGCGGACATGGATAAAACATCAACGTTGTTTTTTAAAGCACGAATACTTTCTTTGTGTTTAACCCCAAACCTGTGTTCCTCATCGATAATAAGCAAACCAAGAAAAGGCATTACCACATCATCAGACAATAAACGATGCGTTCCTATAACAAGGTTAACATTGCCAGTAAGAACTTGCTCAAGAACCTCTGTTTGTGCCTTTTTTGTTTGGAAACGTGAAAGCAAAGCAACAGAAACACCTAATGGATCAAGTCTCTCCTTTGCTGTTATATAGTGTTGGTCAGAAAGAACAGTTGTTGGGCAGAGCAAAACCACTTGTTTTGAAAACGCAACGACACGAACAATGGCTCTTAACGCAACCTCTGTTTTACCAAAACCAACATCACCACAAATAAGTCTATCCATTGGTTTTTTATTTCTTAGATCCAGCAAAACATCTTTAATTGCTTGTTTTTGATCTCTGGTTTCTTTGAAAGGAAATGATTTTTTAATTGCACTTTCAAAATCAACACTTTTTATATAACTAAAACCGCGAGGTTTTTCTCTTGAATTATAAATTTCTACCAACGAATCAGAAACAACCTCAATTTCCTTTTTTGTTTTAGATATGTTTTTTTCCCACTCTTTTCCACCAAGTTTATTTAGTGTTGGTTTTCCACCAACGTTAACATATTTATGAACAAGATTTGCTTTGTTTATTGGTACAAAAAGAGTTCCACCGTCTTTATAAATAAGTTTAATATATTCTTTTTCATAACCGCTTGGACCGCGAACCACCAATCCACCAAACTTACCAACACCGTGAGACACATGAACAAGTAAATCACCTAAAGAAGTGTTTGATAAGTTGTTTATTAACACAGGTTTGTTGTTTTTGTTTTTCCTGTGTTTTTTTAAATCAGGCACAAAAAACAAGTTTTTTGATTCTATTTTTACAACTGTATTTATCAACCCTTTTTGGGTTGAAAAACCAAGTTTCTTCAGGTTGTTTTTTCTACTGTTTCTAGTAATAAAAACAACTACATTTTCTACACCAACTTTCTTTCCAAAAACCAACAACTCTTTTTTGTTGCTAGGATTAACAGGTGTGCTGTTTGATAAAAAACTTAGTTTTTCTTGACCTGGGTTCAGTGTGTATCCACCGACATCTTTTTTTAAGTTTATTATAAGGTCCCAATCAAAAAACGCAAACAAACTTTTCCCTTTTTCTACCGGTTCACCAAGCAAATCATAAAAAACAAACCCCTTTATGTCTTTAATAGATCGCTGACTATCGATATTAAAAAAAGTTATTTCTTCTACTACGTTAAAAGCAAAAACGACACGCAAAGGATCTTTTATGTTTTCCGGATAAACATCAACAATTTCACCGCGAAGTGAAAACTCTTTAGGGTTATAAACATAGTCAACTTTTTTATACCCAAACGAAAATAGTTTTTCACAAAAACTATCTCTATCAATTTTTTGACCAACATCTAACGCAAGCTTTCTAAACACTGTTTTCTTATTTATGTTTTTTACATACGCAACGTTCTCCAGACTTATACAAACACCTCCTTGGCGCTTTGACAAACCAACCAAAGCCTCAGATCTAAAAAGATTGTGTTGAGTCTCAAAACCAGGAACAACAGCATTTTTAGTTTGTTCTGGGTAATAAAACAAAGGGCCACTGAAAAACTCTTTTTGTCGTAAAAAGCTTGAAGCAAAACCTCTCCCCGCTAAAACTAAAAAACGCAACTTTTTTTTGTTTTTAGATAGGAAATTTAAAAAAACAACCAACAGGTCTGGTGACATCCCTGTCAGTGTTCCACCACCCAACAAGTGCTCAAACTCTTTGTTAAATATGTGTTTCACGTGAAACCAGTTATGTTTTTAACAGGTAAATCATTAGTGCTGATATGTCTGACGGTGACACGCCCGATATTCTGCTTGCTTGGCCAAATGTTTGTGGTTTAACCGCTCCCAGTTTTTCTCTTCCCTCAATCGAAATACCTTTAAAACTAGAATAATTGGTGTTTTTTTTGATTTTAAGGTTTTCATTTGCGCTTTGTTTTTTTATTTCTAACAAGTGCCTTTTGATATATCCATCATATTTTATTTCTGTTTCTATGTCTTCGAGCGCCTCAAGAAAGGACCAGTTTTTAGATTTGTAGTTCTTCGGCATTAGATTTATTTTTTCAAGAACGTCTTTAAGTTTGCTTTCCGGTCTTTTTATATACTCTCTTATCGGTGTTGCTTGTTTGAGGTTGAAAAATGAGAGATTTTTTGTTTGTATGGATTTTTTAGTCACCTGTAAAACTCTTTCTCTATCATCTAGCCTTTTTTCAATTATGTTCTTTTCCTTTTTGTATAGTAGGTGGTGGTTAACGGCGGTTTTATAGAGTCTTGTTTCTGTGTTTGAATATCTTAACATCATCCGGTATTCGGCTCTACTGGTAAACATTCTATATGGCTCATCTGTGTCTTTTGTCACAAGATCATCAATTAGAACCCCGATGTAACCACTTGATCTTTTTATGGTTAATTCGTTTTTGTTAAATATTTTGTTTGAGGCGTTTATCCCAGCTATAAGTCCTTGGGCTGCGGCTTCCTCATAACCAGAGGTCCCATTAATTTGTCCCGCAAAAAACAAACCAGAAACTTCTTTTGACTCTAGTGTTGTTTTAAGTTGAGAAGGCGCAATACAATCGTATTCAATAGCATACCCTGGGCGCAAAAATTCAACATTTTTAAAAGCGGGAATAGTTTTTAGACTTTCTACTTGGGTTGACTCAGGTAAACTTGTTGAAAAACCGTTTATATATATTTGGTCAGATTGATACCACTCCGGCTCTAAAAACAATAAGTGTGATGGTTGTTCTGAAAAGCGTTTTACTTTATCCTCGATAGAGGGACAATATCTTGGCCCAATGCCTTTTATTTCCCCGTTGTACATTGGTGATAGTTGGGCGTTTTTACTAATTATTTTATGTGTTTTTTCACTTGTCCTAACAGTATAACAAGGTTCGTTTTTTGGATTAAAATCTGATGTAAAATATGAAAAAGGTGTTGGGTGTTTATCACCGTAGTCCTCCGTTGCCTTGTTCCAATTAACACTAGATTTTAAAACCCTTGGAGGTGTTCCCGTTTTGAGTCGCATTGTTCTAAAACCGACAGACCTTAAATACTCAGTCATACCAATTGATGCTGATTCTCCCATGCGACCCGCTAAAATTTTTCTATCT
>JABGWJ010000050.1 GCA_018645565.1 bacterium
TGAATTCCTCTGCAAAATTCAATATGAGCACTATCAATAAATCTAGTTCGATCGCCAATCCACAAAAAATGTGCTGATGTATTATAAGTATCCCCTGACGTTGAATCTGATCTGGTTAGTGCTTCTTCATATGGAAGTAACAAGGCTTCATGACTGGTATAGTATTTGACACTTCTAAGTTGTGGAGTATTACTTGAATTAATACCTAAAGCTTCCATGAATTTCAAACTTTTCTGAATTTCCTCAGCTAAATGTCCATATCGTTCACCTTGAGAACCGCCTTTAACAAACCCCATATTCCAAGATTGCACATGCTTTAAATCTGCATAGCCTCCGTCTGCAAAAGCTCTGAGGAGGTTCAAGGTAGATGCAGCTTGAGAGTATGCTGTTAGCATTCTATCTGGATCAGGTACTCTTTTTATCGAATCAAATTCAATACTATTAATTATGTCACCAGCATAACTAGGAAAACTTTGACCATTTATTGTCTCGAACTCGCTAGACCGTGGTTTAGCAAATTGTCCAGCCATTCTACCAACTTTTATTACTGGCAGTTTAGTGCTTGATGTAAGAATAACTGCCATTTGGAGTAATACTCTAAAAGTGTCACGAATATTATCAGCATTAAATTCCGAAAAACTTTCTGCGCAATCTCCACCTTGTAGTAAAAACCCATTCCCCTCACTCACTGCCGAGAGGTTTTTCTTTAAAGCTCGTACTTCGCCGGCAAATACCAGCGGTGGAAAGCTTTTAAGTGTGTTTTCAGTAGTCCTTAATTTTTCGGCATCTTTGTACGTAGGGACGTGCTTTGCTTTAAAATCTCTCCAACTGTTTATTTTCCATTGGTTCATTTACAAACTCCTTCAGAGTCGTTTTTAACTTTCTCAAAAGATTCTTTTAATCTTCGTATTGTGTTTTTTGTATATGGATTGTAGGATTGCAAATCTGAATATAGTTGCCAGCTGTCATTGCAGGTTTGTTCAACAAGGTTTAATAAATCTCTAAATCCTTGAGTATCTAGATTGGTCTTAGAAATTCCAAACTCCTTCAAAGTTCTTCCAAGAAAATGAGTAATGCCTTGGGTATTAGCTGCAAGCTTATCATGTTCTTCTGGACTCATATCTAATACATTAATATTTTGATCATTGAAGTATTTTTTCCAAAAAGGATATTGGTTATAGCAGTCTCTGGTTTTATGCATCATCATCTTTAACTTCTGGTTGGTTAAAATAGAATCGGGGCCAAACATTGGGTGTGTTGATATTATTCCAATATTTTTAGGGAGGTACTTTAACATTACTCTTGATGTATGAATTTTTACAGAACAAACATCAATGAGGGTTCTATCATTCTCAATAATTTTTGATATTTTTTGAATTAATTTTTCAAATTGATGTATTGGAACAGCTATAAAAATAATTTTTTCTTCAAGTACTTTTTCAATTGTACGGAAGTTGACATTACTTATTGATTCTTTTTCTTCAATATCATGAATTCTTAATGAAAAACCTTTTTGAAGAATATTTGCTAATACTTTACCAAATCTTCCATATCCAATTATTCCGATAGTATTCATTTTAAGTCAAGCTTACAAACACCAATAAACAAGGTTAGGTTGTGTTTTAAATCATGTATACTTTTTTCTAATATCTCTAAGCCATAAATATCTGCACATGTTCTATTTGCTATTACAGCAGCCGTTTTAGGTAACTTTTTTTGGCTTAGGCGACGAGCAGATTCTGCAGTGTCATCCTCTTCGATCAATGGCCTAGTCCAAAAATTTTCACTCAAATAATTTTTACATTGTCTTAATGCTTGCCTATGAGAATGAATTTGAGTTATGTCCCCAATTTTTGTACCATATAAACCTAATAGATTTTGTTCGATTGGAATATGGAACATTTCAATTATTTTAGCTTTATGAAGGGCAAGAGCTTCTACGCTTTCAATAACAACACCTCCTTGTGCATTCTCCATTGCGAATATGCCAAAATCAGTTTTTGAATTTTCGATGCTATTTAAAACTGAATGAGATGATATAAGATAATCAATCTCATAATCATCGATGCCATGATTTGAAGCAAATTTCACCGCTGCCTCTTCAGAAAAACTCCCTTTTGCTCCTTGTATACCTATTTTTTTCATATTATTGTATTTAATTGTTTTTAAGGATTTATAAAAAAAAACCTCGAATATTTTCGAGGTTTTTAAAATTAATTTATAACTTGTTAAGAAAAATCAATAAACCTCTTGGGGTCTAAAAAAATATTTGAAATAGTAACTAAATGTTAAGAATGATCTATTCATACCTTAAATTTTAATAATAATATTAAGATTAACCACTATTTTTTTAATTTTTGGATATTTTTTGAAATTAAAAAAATTGTTTCAAGTAATATTTCAGCGTGTTCAGGTTTAATTTTATTTTTATAGTCGTTTGATATCCGTTTAATTATAGCCTTTTCTCTAGAGCCATCATCAATAGGGATTTTATAGGTAGATTTCGATTCTCCAATCTTTTTTGATATATCAAATCTTTTAGCAAATAATTCAAAAATTTGATTATCTATGTCATCAATTAAATTTCTTAGCCTGATAATGTTATCTATTTGTTCATTCATAATGTAAAATTAGTTTTTTAATCAAAATACAATTTACTAATTCAAAAAATAGTATAATTAATATTAATTATTATTTTGAATAAATACTTAGATTGTAATTAATATAATGAATCTCTAGGGGTGTTGTATTGTTGTACAACTGAAATTAAACCCTTACAACTTGATCTGGATAATACCAGCGGAAGGAACGAGGCTATGCGCATACTCTTTTTACTTTTTATTTTAATTCAATCACTTACAGCTAATTCAATTCCTGTTTTTGGAATTGTTAAAGATAGTTTGCTCAATCGAACATTGGAGGGGGTAAACATATTATCAGGTAGCAATGGTACTA
Organism: bacterium; assembly: GCA_018645565.1. Taxonomy (GTDB): domain Bacteria; phylum Fidelibacterota; class Marinisomatia; order Marinisomatales; family UBA1611; genus TMED80. The sequence goes on from JABGWJ010000050.1 coordinate 2,956, forward strand.
GTACCGATAATCAGGGAGTATTCATTATTGATGCTGAAACAGATTATTTAACCATTAGTCATATTGGGTTTAAAACAGTGAAAATTCTGGCTAATGATACTATTTATGTCAATTTAGTTAGAGATATTATTTTATCAGATGAAATAGTTATTGTTTCTTCATTATCAGAGCAGTCACTTTTTAATTCTTCTTCAAGCATTGCAGTCATAGATCAAAATGATTTAAAAAATCATAATTTTGATCATTTTCAAGATGCAATAAACCATATACCAAATTTAAATTTTGCTGGTGGTACAAGTAGGCCTAGATATTTTCAAATAAGAGGTATTGGCGAAAGAAGTCAGTTTTTTGGTGAAGGCTCACCGAATCATTCTGTCAGTTATGAACTTGATGGTATCGATTTAAGTGGTATTGGAATGATTGGAGGTACCATTGATGTAAATAATATAGAAGTTGCAAGAGGCCCCCAATCGACAGTTTTTGGGAATAATGCAATAGCAGGAGCGATTAATATATCTTCTCATGAGCCTGAAAGAAAAAATTTAATCAAGGTCAACTACAAGACTGGTAATGATAATTACAAATTTACCGGCATTACTGCAAACCTTAAAGCCCTTGGAAATTCATACTTTAGATTTAATTTTTACAAAAATTATCAAGATGGCTTCAGAAAAAATAAATTTTTAGGAGTTAACAATACTAATAAAAAAGATGAAACGTTTTTTAGGTTTAAAATGAATTTTTCATTTAATGAAAATATTCTGCTTAAAAATACATTTTTATTATCTGAAATGGATAACGGATATGATGCATGGGCGCCAGATAATAATAAACAATTTTTCACGTATTCAGACCAACCGGGAAGAGATTATCAAAATACTAAGGCAATCGCTTCAAAATTAATACTGAAAAATAAAAACTATAATACGCTGCTAAGATACTCATCTTCCTCATCTGATATAATTTATAGTTATGATGGAGATTGGGGTAATAATGTTTTCTGGGAAGATCCAAACACTTATAATTTTGATTCTTATTATTACGGTTATTATGCGCCATATCAATATTTTGATGAAACAACTAGAATAAAAAACAACACAAGCTCTGAGCTTCGTTTTTACAATGAAAAATTCTCAATTGGCGCATACTTTAAAAAATTAGAAGAAAAAGATGATGCCGAAGGTTATTTATTTGGTGGTGAAGGAAACGTTGCTAGAGCCAGCAGTGATTATAACATCGATATTAAAGCGGTTTATGCTCATTTAAATTCTGATTTAAATGACAAAATTAGCTTGTCTAACAGTTTAAGGTACGAAATAAATGACGTTAATTACATTGGGGAATCATTTGGATATTCTAATGATACAATACCAACTGTTCGCTCAAATGAAGAATTTAAATTAAATGGTTTCAAAAGTAGTGTCGCCTATAGAATAAGTCCAGATTTAAAACTTTTTGCTCATGCGTCATATGGCTATAAGACAGGTGGAGTTAATCAACAACCATATGTATCATCTCAAAACCGTATCTACAACCCGGAGTATTTAGGTAACTTTGAAATAAGTTTAAAACATAGCACAGATAAAATTTTCACAAATATTTCTTATTTCTATAGTGATAGAATAGATCAGCAAATTTCTATATCTGCTCAGCAAAATATAAATGACCCAAATAGTTTTTATTATTTTACAACAAATAGTAAAAATGGAGGTTTTTCAAGAGGGGCTGAATTTGACTTGAATGCGCGTATATCTAAAAAACTATTTTTGAAAACTTCTTTTGCATATTTAGATACCTGGACAAGCAAATTTTCTTATACTATAAATAATAATGATGTTCAATTTGGAGGTACTCGTCAGGCAGCTATGGCACCAAAAATAATGGCGTCAGCATCAATTACATACAATTACAATTCTATGTCTTTCGCGTTAAATCAAAGTTACAAAGGTGAATATTATTTCTCTGATAGCCACAACTTTAAATCAGAAGAATATGCTTTGACAAATATTTCCATTAGTAAAATTTTAGAATACTTTAAAATTAGTGTTTGGGCAAAAAACATTTTTGATCAAAAATATGCTGTAAGAGGATTCTATTTTGGTCTAATCCCACCAAATTATGAAGACAAGCTATGGGTTAGTTATGGTGAGCCAGCACAATATGGTGTTTCATTCGATTATAATTTTAATAATTCTTTTTAATAATTGAAAAAAATATTCTGTAAGTAGTTTACTTATGGTATTATCTGTTTAATAACAATGGGGAAATGTTGCATAAATGTTTGATGGAATAAGTAAAAGATTTGATACTATTTTTAGAAACCTTAGAGGTCTGGGAAAAATAACAGATCAAAATATCGATCACATTTCTAGGGAAATCAGAAAAGCATTGCTAGAAGCGGATGTCAATTTTTTGGTTGCAAAAGAATTTGTAAACAATGTGAAGATTTCAGCACAGGGCACAAAAGTCCTTAAATCCATCAAGCCTGGTGAACAATTCATAAACATTATTCATAAAGAAATGATAAAAACATTAGGTGAAGATTCATCTAGCATAGATTTGTCATCGAAACTTAATTCAATAATGTTAATTGGTACTCAAGGTAGTGGAAAAACTACTACGGCTTCTAAACTAGCGTTTAGGTTTAAGAATCAAGAAAAGAAGGTTTTACTAGTAGCCGCAGATACCTATCGTCCTGGTGCTGTTAATCAGTTGAAAACATTGGGTAAACAAATTAATGTAGATGTGTACCATGATGATTCAAACGACCCACTTTTGATTTGTAAAAACGCACTTAAGAAAGCAAAAACTAAGAGCGTTGATATTATAATCTATGACACTGCAGGAAGATTAAATGTTGATAGTGAGATGATGATTGAAATACAAAGTTTAAAAGAGGTATTATCACCAAAAGAAATTTTTTATGTGGCTGATAGTATGACTGGCCAAGATATGATTTCTTCGGTAAAAACGTTTGATGAAGCGATTCAACTCACAGGTGCGATAATGACGAAATTAGATGGTGATTCTAGAGGCGGTGCAGCACTATCTTTAAGGAGCGTAACGGGTGTTCCTATAAAATTTGTTGGTGTATCAGAAAAATATGACGGTTTAGAAGACTTTAATGCAAAACAACTTGCGGATCGAATTCTTGGTTTTGGTGATGTTGTATCTTTAGTAGAAAAAGTTGAGAAGATTGTAAAAGAAGAAGACGTAGCAAGCTTGGAAAAGAAAATATCTAATAACTCATTTGATTTAAACGATTTTCGAACACAAATACATCAAATGAAGAAAATGGGTTCAATGACTGAATTAATTGGTATGATTCCTGGAATTAGTCGTAAATTTAAAAGCTTGAGTTTTGATGAAAATCAACTTGTTTGGACAGAGGCAATAATTAACTCAATGACTCCAGACGAAAGAACTAGGCCTGAAATAATAAACACTAGTAGAAAAAAAAGAATTGCACTTGGTAGCGGTAGAAACGTTTTTGAAATCAACTCATTACTCAAAAAGTTTCTAGAAATGAAAAAGATGATGAAAAAAATGAATGCTAATCAGTCTAAATTTTCTACAAAGAAACTATTAAAGAGTTTTAGATAAAAGGAGATTAAATTGGCGACAAAAATTAGACTTAAACGAATAGGAAGAAGAAATAGACCTTTTTACAGGCTTATTGTGATTGACTCCAGGAAAAAACGCGATGGCGCGGCAATAGAGCAAGTTGGTTGGTATAATCCTATTTCTGCTGATAATTCATACGAAATTAACGACGAAAGAATTCTTCACTGGCTTGGTGAAGGTGCAATTCCATCAGATGCTGTTAAAAAAATAATGAGGCAAGAAGGGTTATCTCTTCGGTGGCACTTAATGCAACAAGGTACGGACGAAAAAGAAATTGAGAAAGAGATGAAAAAGTGGGAGATGAATCGTGAAAACGTCCTGGCTGATAGGAAATCAAAAAAATTAGAAAAACTATCTAAAAAATCAGAAGAATCTCAAGTTCCGGCAGATGTTAACGCAGAGTCGAAGGAAGAACCTGCAAAGGAAGAACCTGCGAAGGAAGAACCTGCGAAGACTCCAAAGAAGAAAGATGAATCTGAAAAGAAATAAAAGAAGGAGTAAGTTATGTTAGAATTTATAGAAATTGCTGTTAGACTTCTTGTTGATAAGCCTGATGAAGTAAATGTTAATATAGTTGAAACTGAGCAGCGACTAATTTATGAACTAACTGTTGGCGAAGGTGATTATGGTAAAGTGATTGGTAAGCAGGGTCGAAATATTTCAGCGCTCAGAACTATCGTATTTGCCGTTAATGCAAAGCAAGGTGGCAAAAGAGCTAGATTGGACGTCATTGATTAAAGATTGTTATGTTTGATCAAAAACATGCTATAGCAAAAATTACTACATCATCTGGATTTAAAGGTGAAGTTCGATTAAAGCCTTTTTCGAGGTATAGCATCGATTACATAATAAATAAATCTTTACATATTGGCGTCGAAGATGAAAAACTGTCTGATATAAAACTTGAGAATACTATTGGTCTTGGTAAAAAAATGAGATTTAAGTTTATAGGTATTGATTCTATCCATCAGGCAGATAGATTAGTAGGTAAGATTATTTACATTAAAGCAGATAAAGACGATGAAATAAATCTTATTTCTGAAAAAATCATCGGATTTGATTTGGAAACTGAATCCGGTAGAAAAGCTGGAGTTCTCAAGGATGTTATGTGGCTACCTGCAAATGATGTCTATGTTGTACTTAAAAATGGAAAAGAATTGCTTATTCCTATAATTAGTGAAGTAATTAAAAAGTTGGATGTAGATAATAAAAAAATTATTATCGCAGATGTAGATGGCTTATTAGAAATATGAATATAACTGTCATCACTTCGGCTCCTACAATGATAAAAAGTTGCATTGATTCAACTATACTTCGAAAGGCGGTTAGTGGAGATCATGTCGACTTTCATTTAATTGATATCAGAGACTTTGCTGATAATGATTATAAGCAAATAGATGATACGCCCTTTGGTGGAGGCGATGGCATGGTTCTAATGGCGGAGCCTCTAATGCGTTCAATTGAACACTCATTTGATTTGATGTCTTCATCTATTGAAGATACAAATATAATTTATCCGACTCCTCAAGGCAGGCAGTGGAACCAAGAACAAGCTGAAAATAACGTTCATATCAAGAATTTTATTTTTATATGTGGTCGTTACAAGGGTGTTGATCAGAGAGTGATTGATAAATATGTCACTCACGAATATTCTATTGGTGATTATATTATCTCAAATGGTGAACTAAGTAGCATGGTTATAATTGATAGTATAATCAGGCTCAGTCCGGGGACACTAAATAATATTAATTCTGCTAAAACTGATAGCTTCTCAAATGAGCTTTTAGATTATCCACATTACACAAAGCCAAGAACAGTTGAAGGCTTAACTGTACCAGGTGTCTTACTTGAAGGGCATCATGAGAAAATAAAACTTTGGAGAAAAAATAAATCCGAGGTTCTTACAAAACAAAAACGTCCAGATATCTGGGAAAAATATAATAAATCAATTAAACATATGGAGTTCAATCATGAATAAAGTGCACGATGCTACTAAAGAATATTTAAAAGACGATATCCCAGAATTTGATACAGGAGATACCCTTATTGTAAGTGTTTTGGTTCGTGAAGGCAACAAAGAACGAGTTCAGAATTTTGAAGGTGTGGTTATCGGAAGAAGAGCAGGAAAAAGTTTAGATGCAACATTCACCGTAAGAAAAATCTCTAATGGAATTGGTGTCGAAAGAATTTTCCCATTACACTCTCCAATGATTTCTAATATTGATGTCAAAAGAAAAGGTAAAGTTAGGAGAGCGAAACTTAATTATCTTAGGGATATTTCTGGAAGTAAAGGGACGAGAATTAAAGAGAAACGATAAAAAATAATTAATTATTCAATATTATTTAGAACTTAACCAAAGTTCGTTTTTAAAACCCCTAGCAAGATTACAATTAACCTAGGGGTTTTTAGCATATATGACAAATAACACTAAATTAAAGTTTATGCCATCAGTTACATCGATTATAAATTCGATTGACGACGATTTGGGCGTTCATGAGAACTTTTTAAAAGCTTTGATTAATCAAGAGCTAGATGAATTGAGATCAAAAATAATTAATGAGAATTATAATTTTGAAAAAGATGTAGTTATTAGAACAATCGCTATTACTGTAACGGAAAAAGCTAGATCATCTTTTGTTAATATTATTAATGGCACTGGTATTGTGCTGCATACTGGGTTTGGGAGAGCTCCATTCACAGGTTCGCATTTAAAAAATATTGCAGATAAAATTAATGGCTATTCGAATCTTGAGTTTAATCTAGAAAAAAATATAAGGGGAGACCGTCAGGCACACATTGACAAACACATTGCCTCTATTTGCGGAACTGAAAACTCAGTCGTCGTAAATAATAATGCTGCGGCCCTTTTATTAATTATTAATTCTTTATCAGAAAATGCTGAAGTTATCTGTTCAAGAGGCCAAATTGTCGAAATTGGTGGTTCATTTAGAATATCTGAAATCATTAAAAAAGGAGGTGGCATTTTAAAGGAGGTTGGATCTACCAACCGAACACACGTTGAAGATTATGAAAAAGCAATATCCAAGAATACTAAAATACTGTTATGGGTTCATACAAGTAATTATATCATGAAAGGTTACACCAAAGAAGTGCCTTTAGAAGATATAGTTTCTATCGGTAAAAAATATAAAATTCCCGTTGTGGCAGATTTAGGTAGTGGCTCTTTTATCGATATGAGTAACTTTGATATTCCTTCTGAAATCCCAGTTTCTGAAATAGTAAAAAAAGGTCCTGATATTACCCTTTTCTCAGGGGATAAAATGCTTGGAGGTCCGCAATCAGGAATTATACTGTCTACAAAAATTTTAATAAACATTATCAAATCAAACTCAATTTATCGCACAGTAAGATGTGATAAAATTACAATTGCAATTTTAGATGATATTATTCGGAGTTATAAAAAAAATGGATTTTTAAAATCTAATCTAGCTCTAATGTTATTGACGAAAGATAGAAAAACTTTAAAAAAAATGGCTGAAGAAATAATAAATAGTGTTCAGGAGCATAAACTTCGAACTCTTGGTCTGACCATAGAGGATTCTATGGTTGAGGCTGGAAGCGGATCTTTACCTGAAAAAAACCTTAAAAGTGTTACGCTGAAATTTTCGCCTAAAAACATATCCATTGATATTATATCAAAATCATTTAAACAATACAAAGTTCCAATTATAGGTTATATCAATAGAAATTCATTTTTCATAGATCTTAAAGCTGTTTTGCCTTCTCAAAGTTTTCATATAATTGATGCTATAAATAAAGTTTAATTATGCAGCAAATTGTTATTGGAACTGCTGGGCATATTGATCATGGTAAAACATCTTTAGTAGAAGCTCTTACTGGAACCAATACAGATACCCTTTTACAAGAAAAAAGTAGAGGAATTACAATAGACCTTGGGTTTGCTTATTTAAATGAGCAAATCACCATTGTTGATGTACCAGGTCATCAAAGGTTTATTAGAAATATGGTAGCGGGATCGTCAACTATTCATATTGGTTTATTAGTAATAGCTGCTGATGATGGTGTAATGCCACAAACTTTAGAGCATCTCCATATTTTGAACAGTTTATCTATTCTAATCGGAATTACTGTAATAACAAAAATTGACGGGGTTGATAACGAATGGATAGACCTAGTTATATCTGATATTAAAAAAATTCAAAAAGATACTATTTTTCAAAGTAGTCGTATTTTTAAAGTAGATAGTTTATCTCATAAAGGAATAGACGAATTAAAGAATTCTATCATTAATATATCTCAGTCATTAAATATTTTTGATAAGTCAAAAGTTTTTAAAATGTATGTTGATAGAGTGTTTAATAAAAAAGGATATGGTTCAATTGTAACAGGAACTATCAAAAGTGGTAATATATCAAAAGGTGATAGTATAGAAATATTACCAGAGAAAATAACAGCTACAGTTAGGGGTGTTCAAACTCATGGTGGTGAAGTTACCAATGTCAAATTTGGTGATAGGGCAGCTTTAAATCTATCAAAAATTGATATAAATGTATTAAAAAGGGGCTCAGTTTTATCTACCATTGGTAAGATAACAGTAACGAATTATTTAATAGTGAATTTAACTATGTCCAAACATACGCTATGGACTATACAAAACAATCAGAGAGTAAGAATTCATTTAGGCACTGCTGAAATTTTAGCTAGAATTAATCTTCAAATAAAAAAAATTGAACCTGGTAAAACCAGTAATGCAATTTTAAGATTAGAGAAAAAATGCGGAGTAACACTAGATGAGCTATTTGTGGTTCGTTCATACTCTCCCATGGAAACAATTGCTAGTGGTATTGTACTTGATGCTAATGAAAGAATAAAAAGGGATTCTCTTGGGGAAATACCGGTTGATAAAGTAGCAAGACTTAAATACATGATATCTCGTAGATCAAAAAAGCCGCTAACAGTTAAGCAGTGGAGTGAAATCTTTTTTCTATCTGAAGTTGAAATACTTAAAAAAATAAAACTAATAAAAGCAAAAATAACAAAGAGTGATTTAGTTTACTTTTGTGATAATCTAAACTCAGTGAAACACTCTGTGGTTAAATATGTTAAAGAAAAGACCAATCATGATTTATTTCATAGCTATGTTGAAATGAATAATTTAAAACTTAATTTAAACTTATCTTCTGATTGGGCTAAATATGTTGTTAATGGTTTAGTAAATGAACAATTATTAACTTTTGAAAACGGTAGAATAAAAATTAAAAATCAAGATTTAATAATTGATAAAAAGACAGCAAATGATATTGATAGTTTAAAAAACATAATAAGTAATAGCCCGCTGAAAATTATTTCCATGAATGAATTAGTGAAGAAATCAAAATTAAACCCAAAATACGTCAAAGATTTGGTGTTTATTCTAAACGATAGAAAAAAAGTAGTTATTATTAGTATGGATATTGTGAGTAGTGCTGATGCTTTTGATTCTATAATATCAAAATTGCAAACTTATTTTAGTGGACAAGAATTATTATCTGTTTCAAGCTTTAAAGAATTATCTATGCTTTCACGAAAAAATGCCATCCCAATGCTAGAATACCTTGATATAAATGGTTATACTATCAGAAATGGAGCAGATAGGAAAAAAGGACCTTATTTTTTTGAGCAATAATTCGAAAACTCCCTTGATGAAACAATATGATCAGATAAAATCTAATTATACTGATTCTATTCTTCTTTTTAGAATGGGTGATTTTTATGAAACTTTTTCAGCTGATGCTATTATAGTTTCTGAATTGCTTGGAATTGTTTTGACAAAAAGATCGAATGGCAAAGCTGCGGATGTTGATTTAGCTGGTTTCCCTTATCATGCTCTCGATAACTATTTACCTAAATTAGTCGAAGGTGGACATAAAGTAGCTATTTGTGAACAGATTGAAGATTCGAGTCAAGTTAAAGGTATTGTTAAAAGGAAGGTTATTGAAGTTGTTACACCTGGGACCATAACCTCAGAACAGGTTTTAAATCAAAAGAAAAATAATTTCATTGCGTGTATTGTAAAACAAAAAAGAAGAGCCGGCTTATCTGTTATTGATACGTCCACAGGCGAGTTTTATATAGGAGAATGTCAATTAAGTGAATTACCTGATTTGTTGTCAAAGTACAACCCTAGTGAAGTTGTAATATCTAAGTCAGATGTATTTAATAATGAAGAATGGTATTTGAGGCTTCACCCGCATGTTACTAGTATTGAAGATTGGACTTTTAATTATGATAATTCTTACCGTGATTTAATTGAGCACTTCAAAGTTAAATCGCTCAAGGGCTTCGGGTGCGAAAACCTTCCAATTGGCATTATTTCGGCTGGTGGTTTATATACATACTTAAAAAATAATTTATCAATGAGTGTTAGCCATTTAAAAAAAATTAGTCCCATACAAAATATTGGTATTATGGGATTAGATGGGTTTACCATTAAAAATTTAGAAATATTTAATTCTTTATCATCCCAAAATAGCAAAGGAACACTAATTAATAGTATCGATAATACTCTTACAGCAGGGGGATCTAGGATGCTAGTGCAGTGGCTACAAAGGCCTCTTGCTGTTAAAAAGAAAATTGAAGATAGATTAGAAATTGTAGAAACATTTTTTTGTGAAAATTCTTTATTAAAAGAATTGCGAATGAATCTTAAAAAAACCTTAGATGTAGAGAGAATAATTTCGAAAATATGTAGACGCAGCGGCACACCTCGTGAATTGGCAGGATTGTCCAACACTTTGGATATTTATGATAAATCATTCGAACGTTTTCGAGAATTTAAAAGTCTCAAAAATTATACGATTAACTACAAAAGATTGACACAGGTTAAAACAGAAATAAATAAAACCTTGAATGAAGATTGCCCGGTAAACATTAAAAAAGGAAATGTTATAAGGTCAGGAGTAGATAATCAATTAGACGAATATAGAAACATATTAAATAACGGTAAAAGTTGGATAGAAAAATTTCAACATGATGAAAGACTTCGTCTAAATATTTCCAGTTTAAAAGTCAGTTTTAATAAAGTATTTGGTTACTACATCGAAATTACTAAGACACATCAGCACAAAGTTGCAGATGATTATATAAGGAAGCAAACACTAGTTAATTCAGAAAGATATATTACTGAAGATTTAAAAATCTATGAAGAAAAAGTATTGAATGCGGAAAGCAATATCTATGAATTAGAAAATGAAATCTTTCAAAAACTTGTTGATTTTGTATCAACTGAAGTTTTAAAAATCCAAAATAATGCAACGCTATTTAATAATATTGATGTCCTATCAAGTTTTGCATACTTAGCAATTTCAAAAAAATTTGTAAGGCCAAACATAAAAGAAGAATCAATTTTAAAAATTGTTAATGGTAGACATCCTGTAATTGAAGACTTATTGCCTTCAACGCAAAAGTTCATATCGAATGATTTACTTATGGATATAAAAGCTAGTCAAATCCATCTTATCACAGGGCCAAACATGGCAGGTAAATCTACTTTTTTAAGGCAAGCAGGAATTATAGTCTTGCTAGCTCAAGTTGGTAGTTTTGTACCCGCAAAATCCGCAGATATTGGAATCGTTGATAAACTATTTACGAGGGTGGGTGCTAGTGATAATCTTGCGGGAGGAGAGTCAACTTTTTTAGTAGAAATGAATGAGGCTGCTAATATATTAAATAACGCAACAGAGCGTAGTTTGATTTTATTTGATGAAGTAGGTAGAGGGACAGCTACGTTTGATGGACTGTCTATCGCTTGGGCCATAGTTGAATATCTTCATGAAAATAATAAAATTAATGCAAGAACATTATTCGCAACACATTATCATGAATTGTCAGTTCTTGAAGATCAGCTAGAAAGGTTAAAGAATTATCATGTTGAGGTAAAAGAGTACAATGATAAAATTATATTTCTCAGGAAAATCATAGAAGGGTCTGGAGATAAAAGTTATGGTATCCAGGTTGCAAAAATGGCAGGTCTGCCTTCATCTGTTATCTCGAGAGCTAAAGAAATTTTATTTCATAAATTTGAAAATAATAATCAGCTTATTGATAACCTGGTTAGCGATAATGCAGGTTTTTCAAAACATTTGGAACTAGATAGTGATGTACTCAAAATAAAAGATGAAATTGAAGCTTTGGACTTAAATCAAATTACTCCGATTCAGGCTTTGAGTATTCTAAATGATTTTAAAAAAAAATATAATAAATAGATTTATACTAATAATTTTGATTTCTTTGGCTCAAGGAGAAATTCGAGTTACTTCTTATGGGTGGGAAGTTTTTGATAGAAATACTGATTCTAGAATTAGTGCATTAGCCCAATCAAGTATTGCATATCCAATTAAAGCACCGGGCTCTGTCCTTTTAAACCCTTCTCTCTCTCTTTCATATAATAATAAAATAGGTTTAACTCATCAGTCAAAAATCGCGGGAACTGCAAATAGTGAATTCATAGGATTTGATAAGTATTTAACTGACAGCTCTTGGATTAGTTTAGCCTTTCTATATGAAGGCATTAGTGGTATCCCAGATACTAGGGGTCAGCTATTGGACTGGGGCATCGATGGAGTATTTGGAACCTTTGATCCTGGAGAGGGAAATGGCATTCTAGATGAAGGGGAACGCCTTAATATCGAAAATATCAAATATTTCAGTCAAAATATTTTTGGAGTATATGCATCTCATAGTCAGATCTTGAAAAAATGGAGACTAGGCATTGGACTTAAGTTTTTAGTACATGCTATTGATGAGGAATATGGTATCGGCACAGGTATAAATGTCGGCTTTTTTAGGCTTTTTAAAAAAACTGGTTTAGGTATTGTCTTTAATAATTTTCCTTCCTCTGGTTTAATCTGGAATGATGGCGATATAGAAATTTCTCCTTCATTTGTATCTTTTGGTGTCCACCATAAATTATTATTAAATAAATACGGATTAGAATTAAATCCTATGATGAAGGTAGACATTGTGACATTAGATAAATCTATTGATTCAAAGATATTATTTGATAAAATCCCAACTGATCTTTCTACAGGATTAGAAATAGTCTATAGAAATAATTTATTCTTTAGATTTGGGTTGTATCAAAGAGGTACATTTTCTTATGGTATTGGTCTACATTGGAAAGATATAAGTATTGATTATGCTTTTTTAAATGGAAAGGGTACTAATGGCATTGACGAAAATCATTTACTTAGTATAAGTGTTTCAATGGAATGGGTAAAAAAACAATTTTTAAATAAAAATTAAGAAGATAAATAAATGATAAAAAGCATGACCGGATATGGTAGGGCATCTACAAAAATTCAAATTGGAAGTTGTAATGTTGAGATAAGAACTTTGAATTCACGAAACCTTGATATAAAGTTTTCTGGATCAAGTCTTTCTGCCGAACTAGAACAAAAAATCAGATCTCTATTATCCGAACAAATTCAGAGAGGTAGCGTAAAAGTTTTTATTGATTTTGACAATCATGATTCTGAAAGATCTAAATCATTTGATGAGGGAAATTTCAATTCAATATTAGAAGTCATTAAACGAGCAGAAGAAAAATATGATCAAAAATTAAATCTAAGTAGTATTGTCAATTTAAATGACCTTTTTAAATATAAAGAAATAGAAATTAAGGATGATGAAAAAACTATATTGATGTTTTCTGAAGCTTTAAAAAGCCTAGATAAAACTCGTTTGGCGGAGGGACAGTATATTGGAAAAGATTTCCTTAAAAGATTAGACTATATCAAAAAAGAAATTGAAGATATGGAAGTGCTCACATTTGAGTTGACAAAAACAAGGAAAAAGGAAATTTCTGAAAAAATCAGATTTTACACAGAGCAGGATTCTATTGATGAAAGCAGATTAATGCAAGAAGTCGCCTATCTAATCGAAAGGTCGGATATTACAGAAGAAATTGTTCGCGTGAACATTCACATAAATGCTTTTACAGATTATTTAAAATTAAATGAGCCAGTGGGGAAAAGGTTAGGGTTCTTAGCTCAAGAGATAAATCGAGAAGTCAATACGATTGGTTCAAAAAGTCCAATTCCATTAGTTACGAGTAAAATCGTAGAAGTGAAGAATGAATTAGAAAAAATTAAAGAGCAAATACAAAACATACTATAATGAAAAATTTAATTTGTGTTTCTGCACCATCTGGATCAGGAAAAACCACATTGTGTAAAGTTGTAAGAAAGATAAGACCTGAGTTTATATGGTCTGTATCTTATACCACTAGAGCTCCCAGAAAAAATGAAATTGATGGGGAAGATTATAATTTTGTAAATCAACAAGATTTTGAAATATTAATAGATAATGGTGATTTAGCTGAATGGGAAAATGTTCATGGCAACTATTATGGTACTGTGAAAAAAGAATTAGATAATGCAATTTTGAATGAAAAAATTGTTTTGCTGGAATTAGACGTCAACGGGACAAGTTCTATTCAGAAATTATATCCAGACAATTCGTATTCCATTTTCATTGTTCCACCTAGTATAGAGAGTTTAAGAAAAAGATTGCAAATGAGGGGTAGTGAAACTGAAGCCACTATTAAAAAAAGGTTGGAAAGATTTAAAAAAGAAATGGAGTATAAAGATCGGTTTGATTCTCTATTAATAAATGATAATATAGAAGTTGCAAAAAATGATTTTTTAATAAAATTAAATCAAGTAATAAAAGGAGTGTAATAATGGGAATCAAAACTGTTCCATTGAGAAATATTGAAGAAAAAACAGATAATATTTACGAAGCTGTTGTTGTAATGTCTGGTCAAGCCAAAAGAGTCCTTGATGAACGCATTGTTCAGGAATCAATAAAAGATGCAGAAGAAGAAGATTATGGTGTATTTGATGAGATTGAAGAAAAGTCTCCTGAAGATTACATTGAGTTAGAAAAAATTACTAGTGTCGCTATAAAACAATTTATGGATGGTGATGTAAAGTGGAGTAAAAAGGAGAAAATTTTATAGACAGTGTATGAACATCGTCGATAAAAATAAGTTCATAAAGCAGCACATTGAACTTTATGGAAATGAATTGTTTTTTGATTCGCCTTCTCATTTTAGTATAAAAAGCGATTTATTAAATAATAGTGTGTTAAGTATTTTCGAATCTTCTGTTGAAGATTGTATGAAATGCGAATTAGGTACCTCAAGAAAAAAAATCGTTTTTGGTAGCGGAGACAAAAATGCTGATTTGTTAATTGTTGGTGAGGCTCCAAATGAGTACGAAGATGAAAAAGGAAGACCATTTGTTGGTAAAGCTGGAAAACTATTAGATAAAATCCTAAAAGCAATTGGTTTAAGTAGAATAGACAATGTTTACCTCACAAGTGTTATAAAGTGTAAGACGCCTAGAAACAGAGATCCATTACTATCTGAAATAAACAACTGTCATTCTTACTTATTAAAGCAAATCGAAATAATCAAACCAAAAATTATTGTTGCCCTTGGGAAAGTAGCTGGAAAGTCATTATTGAATAAAGACTTATCTCTAAAAGAACTTAGGTCTCAGTTTTACGAGTTTAACTCTACACCTTTAAAAGTGACTTACCATCCTCAAACGTTATTAAATGACCCAGCTTTAAAAAAAAATGCTTGGGAAGATTTTCAGGTCGTCCGTGACTTTATTAATTAAGTTTAAAAAATATGCCAAATAAAAAAAATGACATATTAAATGTTCAGCCTCATTCTGACGAAGCTGAACAGGCAGTATTAGGTTCAATGCTTTCTGATAAAGAGGCAGTTAACAAAGCCTTTGAGAAAAAACTTGATGCGGTTCATTTTTATAAAAAAACCCATTCGCTAATTTTTGCAGCAATGTCAATTTTAGACAAAAAAAATGAGCCAATTGATACGGTCTCTGTTGTCGATGTTTTAACAAAGAATAATGACTTAGAAACAGTTGGAGGTGCTTTTTACATTAGCGGTTTGGTTGATTTAGTCCCTACAACTGCACATGTTGCACGCTACATAAAAATTGTTATGGAGAAAGCTATTTTAAGAAATTTGATTTATTTATCAAATGACATTTCTAAAGAAGCTTTTAACGACAGTAAGGACGTTGATGACATTTTGGAGTCAGTACAGAAATCAATTTTTAATATTACTCAAGATAGACTACAAAAAGGGTTTGAAAAAATTGACCCAGTTTTACATAAAACTTTTGAAGATATTGATAGGATAGCTTCACATAAAGGTTCAGTAATAGGTGTCCCAACTGGTTTTAGTGATTTAGATGCTAAGACTACGGGCTTCCAAGCTGGTGATTTAGTCATAATCGCTGGTAGACCTGGTATGGGAAAAACATCGTTTGCCTTAAACATGATGCGTAACGCTGCAATTGATGCAAATAAGAAAATTGGTTTCTTTAGTTTAGAAATGGCAAATAATCAATTAGCTATGCGACTTTTATGTGCAGAGGCGCGTGTAGATAGTAACCTTGTAAGATCTGGAACTTTGCCTAAATCACAATATCGAAATTTAAGTCTGGCTGTCGGTCCGTTATCAAAAGCGGAAATTCATTTAGATGATACTCCAGCTTTAAGTATTCTAGAATTAAGAGCGAAAGCTAGAAGGATAAAAAATGATATAGATATTGATATGATAATTGTTGACTATTTGCAGCTTATGCAAGGTCCTAAAGGCGTAGAAAGTAGACAACAAGAGATTGCAACAATTTCTAGATCTATGAAAGCATTAGCAAAAGAATTAGACATACCAATAGTTGCTCTATCTCAATTATCTAGAGCAGTTGAACAAAGAACGGGCTCTAAAAGGCCGCAGTTGTCAGATTTAAGGGAAAGCGGTGCGATAGAACAGGATGCAGACGTTGTGCTCTTTCTTTTTAGACCATGGGTTTATTCTAGAGATGATGAAGATGAAGGAAAAGCAGAAATAATTATTGCTAAGCAACGTAATGGCCCTACGGGAATCATTGAGGCTACATATATAAACAGATACACAAGGTTTGAAAATTTAGCCCATAATCCTGATGCTCCTTTTTAATGGAAAACCCATTAGTAAGATTAGCACCTCAATTATTCGGGGATTATCCAAAAGCTTTCATTTCTTTATATAATCAAGTTTATATATCGCCTGAGACGGATAAAACGTTTCTAAAAGAAAAATTATGGAAAGCCTACGATTACGGTAGCAGATATCATGAGGGCCAGAAAAGACAATCTGGAGAGCCTTATTTTAATCATTGCATAGAGGTAGCTAGTACCTTAGCATCTTGGAATATGGATTATACAACTATTATGGCAGGCTTGTTACATGATGTTGTTGAGGATACGAAATTAACTGTTGATGATATAGAAAAAGAATTTGGTGAAGATCTTGCTAATCTAGTAGATGGTTTAACAAAAATTAGTGGAATAGAGTTTAGTACAAGAAAAGAAAAGCAAGCAGGTAATTTTATGAAAATGTTATTATCTGTAGCAAAAGACATACGTGTTATAATAATTAAGTTTGCTGATAGAATGCATAATATGAAAACTATAAGCTACCTTCCCAGAATTAAGCAGCACCGTATTGCAACAGAAACAAGAGATGTCTACTCTCCTTTAGCGCATCGTTTGGGTATGTCTAGTGTTAAATCACAGTTAGATGATCTCACTTTTCAGGTATTAAATAAAGATGAATATGATTCTATATCTTCAAAAATTAAAACAACAAACAAACAAAGAAGAAAATTAATAAATAGTTATATAGAACCAATTAATGCTGGTTTGAAAAATTATAATATAACTAGCGAGATTTTTGGAAGATCCAAATCCTTTTCTTCCATTTATGGAAAAATGCTTAATAGAAACAAATCTTTCGAAGATATTTATGACTTATATGCTATCAGAATTATCGTAAATAAAATTGAAGAGTGCTACTCTGCTTTAGGTGTTGTACATAGTGTTTTTACTCCTGTACAAGAAAGGTTTAAAGATTTTATAGCAACACCAAAAACGAATGGATATCAATCTATTCATACTACGATAATTGGAACCGATGGTAAAATGGTAGAAATTCAAATAAGAACTAGTACGATGAATGAAACTGCTGAAATTGGTATCGCTTCTCATTGGATTTATAAAGAAGGCAAAACCAGTGTAAACGATTTAGGCTCAGATATTAAATGGCTCAGAGAGTTGATTGATATTTTAAAAAACGAATCTAGTAATCCTAAAGAATTTATGGATTTATTAAAAATTGATTTATTTGATAGAGAAATTTATGTTTTTACCCCTGCAGGAGATTTAGTCCAGTTGCCAGCTGGTTCAACGCCTGTTGATTTTGCGTTTGAAGTTCATACACAAGTAGGTATGCATTGCTTAGGTGCTAAAGTGAATCATCAATTGGTTACTCTAAATGTTGAATTGAGAAGTGGTGATGTGGTAGAAATAATTACTGGCAAAAGTCAAACGCCTAGTATTAATTGGAAAAAATTTGTTATTACTAGTAAAGCAAGAAATTCAATCAATAAATATTTAAAAAACACTAGTCGTTTAGAAAGTATCAAACTAGGTAAAGAAATTGTACTTAAAACGCTCAGAAGATTAAAAATATATGGACAAAAAAATATTTATTTAAATGCCTATGGTAGTTTTGGGTTTAGTGACGAAGATTCATATTTGGCCTCTATTGGTCAAGGAAAAACTTCGTTTAGAGAAATTCATAAAAAATTAAGTACTAATCAAACTGATAAGTACAATTCTTCATATGGTAAGATTGGGGATGCAATCGAAAATATTTTTCGTCCAGCTGATGGAATAATCCTAGATGGCATTAATAACCTTATGATAAAATATGGAAAATGTTGTAATCCTATACCTGGAGACGATGTAGTTGGTTTTGTCACTAGAGGAAGAGGATTAACTGTACATAAAGTTCGGTGCCATAGTTTACCATTGGTTACGAAAGATGAAGACCGCTTGGTTGATGTTGATTGGAATCTCCCTAAAGAGGCACTTTTTAATTCTAGATTAAAAATTATAGGTTTGGATTATAAAGGTTTACTTAAAGATTTATCAGAATGTATCGTAAGTCAAAATATTAATATTGCCAGTGTGGATATAAAAGTAAATGGAGCCATTGCAACTGCCCATTTTATTGTGCA